>NZ_JBJLRI010000010.1:0-75297 GCF_050871405.1 Kineococcus esterisolvens | reverse complement strand
CCCCGCCCCCCCCCCGCCCCCCCCCCCCCCCCCCCCCCCCCCCCCCCCCCCCCCCCCCCCCCCCCCCCCCCCCCCCCCCCCCGAGGTCGACCTCGGCGACCCGGCCGTGGCCGCGATCTGGGTCCTGCCCGCCCGGTGAACGAGCAGCGGCAGGACCAGGTGCAGGACCCGGCGGGCGCCGTGCGCGACTCCCACGGGCGCCTGCACGCCGCCAAGACCCACGACGTCACCGTCGTCGGCAGCGTCAACGCCGACCTCGCCGTCTCCCTGCCCGCGCTGCCGCCCGCCGGGCAGACCGTCCGCGGCGCCGACGCCGTGCGCGGGCTGGGCGGCAAGGGCGCCAACCAGGCCGTCGCCGCCGCCCGCCTGGGCCGGCGGACCGCGATGGTCGCCGCCGTCGGCGACGACGCCGACGGCCGCGCCCTGCGCACCGCCCTGGCCGCCGAGGGCGTGGACGTCTCCCGCGTCGCTGCCGCGGACGCGCCCACCGGGGTCGCCGTCGTCCTCGTGCACGGCGGGGAGTCCACGATCGTGCTCAGCCCGGGCGCCAACGACCACCTCGACGCCGCGCGCGTGCAGGACGCCGCCGGGCTCGTCAGCGGCGCCCGCGCCGTCCTGCTGCAGTGCGAGGTGCCCGACGAGGCGCTGCTGGCCGCCGCCCGGCTGTGCACGGGGCTGCTCGTGCTCAACCCCGCCCCGGCCCGCCCGCTGCCGCCGGAGCTGCTGCGCCGCGCCGACCTGCTGGTGCCCAACGCCGGGGAGCTGGCCGTCCTGGCCGGCGAGGGGGCCGCCGCCGACGTCGCGGGCCTGGTGCGCCAGGCGCGCGCCGTGCGCCCCGACGGCACCACCGTCGTCACGCGCGGCGGGGACGGCTGCGTCGTGGTCACCCCCGCCGGGGTGGCCGAGGTGCCCGCCGCGCCCGCCGAGCTCGTCGACGCCACCGCCGCCGGCGACAGCTTCGTGGCGGCGCTCGCCGACGCCCTGCTGGGCGGAGCGGGCCTGGTGGACGCGGCGCGCTGGGCGGTGCGCGTGGCGGCGGTGACGGTGGGACGGGCCGGTGCGTCGGTCTCGCTGCCGCGCAGGGAGGACGTCGAGGTGACCGGACGAGCGGACGGGGAGGTGGCGCGGTGAGCGTCGGCTGGGGTTTCGTGGGCACGGGCGGGATCGCCCGCACGGTGGCGCGGGCGCTGCAGCTCGCCGACGGCGGGGAGCTGGTGGCGGTGTGCTCGCGCGACGCGGACCGCGCGCGGGCCTTCGCCGACGAGCACGGCGCCGCGGGGGCGCACGACGACGTCGCGGCGCTGCTGGCCGACCCGGCCGTGGACGCCGTGTACGTGGCCACCACCCACCCGCAGCACCACGCGCCGGCGCGCGCGGCCCTGCTGGCGGGCACGCCGGTGCTGGTGGAGAAGCCGATGACGGTCACGGCCGCCGCGACGCGCGACCTGGTGGCCACCGCCCGCGATCGCGGGGTGTTCTGCATGGAGGCGTACTGGACGCGCTTCCTGCCGCTGACGCGCGAGCTGCTGGACGTCGTGGCCTCCGGCGCGATCGGGCAGGTCCTCTCGGTGCACGCCGACCTGGGCTTCCCCGCACCGGAGTCGGCGCGCCGGTTCCACGACGCCTCCATCGGCGGGGGTTCCCTGCTGGACCTGGGGCCCTACCCGGTCGGGCTGGCGCTGACCCTGCTGGGGGCGCCCGCGCAGGTGCGGGCCGCCGGGACGCTGACGCCCTCGGGCGTGGACCGGCAGGTCGCCCTGGCGCTGTCCTGGGAGTCGGGCGCCGTCGCCGCCCTGTCCACGACGATCGCCGCGCACGCCTCCTCGAGCGCCTGGATCGAGGGCGACGCCGGCTGGATCCACGTGGACGCGCCGCTGCACTCCGGCCGGCGCTTCACCGTGCACCGCCGCGGGGAGGGGGCGGGTGAGCCGGAGGTGCACGAGAACCCCACCGAGCACGGGCACCGGTTCATGCTCGAGCACGTGCACGAGTGCCTGGCCGCCGGGCGCACCGAGAGCCCGCTGGTGCCGCTGGGCTTCTCGGTGGACCTCGCGGACGTGTTCGAGCAGGCGCTGACGCAGGTGGGCGCGGCCCGCGCCGCCGAGCTGGGCTGAGCCGCCCGGGCTCGACGTCGCCCGCACTCACCCGGACGGACGTTGCTCCGTCCGGGTGACGGGGGCTCAAGCCTCCCCACCTCCCTGAGACACTCGACGTAACGGAACATCGACATCGAGTGACTGGAGGCGATCGCCGTGCGGATCGGATCGGTGACCACGCCCGTGGCGGTGCGCAGCACCGTCCGCCCCGAACAGCTCCGGAACCTCGTGCCGGTGCAGCGCATCACGCCCGACTACGTCCACGAGGACCCGATGGACGAGCTGACGCAGTCCGACCGGGCGCTCATCAGGCACCTCTACGGCCCCGTGCTGGAGCTGGAGGAGCTCGAGGGCACCCCCGTCGCGCAGCTCGCCGCGGAGATCAACCGCGAGCGCCGCAGCGGGAGCGTCCCCGCCGAACGGGACCTGACCGCCGACGACGTGCGCCGCATCATTGGCCGGCTGACCCTGACCAGCCCGCGGCCCGTACCCGTGGACGTGCAGCTGCGCCTCATGACCTTCCTCGGCGCGAGCACCGAGCACCACCTCGACGTCGTCCTCTGACGTCCGCCGACGTCCCCCGACGTTCGCCGGCGCCGCTGCCGGGACGTCGGGGGCCCCGGCCGGGGTGGCCAGGGTGACCGCCGCCCCGGGTGGCAGGGTGGGCCCGTGCGCCTCCTCCTCGTCCGCCACGGCCAGACCCCGTCCAACGTCAGCCACCTGCTCGACACCGGTGTCCCCGGGCCGGGGCTGACCGACCTGGGCGAGGCGCAGGCCCGTTCGCTGGTCGGCACGCTCGGGGGCGAGGGCATCGGCGCGATCACCGCCTCCTCGCAGCTGCGCGCGCAGCTCACCGCCGCGCCGCTGGCCGCCCACCTCGGCCTGGAGGTGGCCGTCGACGGCGGCCTGCGCGAGATCGAGGCCGGCGAGGTGGAGATGCGTGGCGACGAGGACTCCGTCGCCCGCTACTTCGCCGTCGTGGCGGCCTGGGTGGGCGGCGACCTCGATGCCGCGCTGCCCGGTGCGCCGGACGGGCACGCGTTCCTCGCCCGCTACGACGCCGCGGTCGCCGCGGCCGCCGAGCGCGCCGCCGGGGCCGGTGCCGGCACGTTCGCCGTGGTCAGCCACGGTGCGGCGATCCGCGCCTGGGCGGCCATCCGCGCCCGCGGGCTGTCACCCCGGTCCGTCCTGCGCACGGGCCTGCTGAACACCGGGGTCGTGGACCTGCGCGGTGACGTCGACAGCGGCTGGACGTGCCGGACGTGGATGGGTGCCGCCGTCGAGCCCGAGCAGGCCGAGGCCGCCGGCGCCGGCCCCGCGGGCGAGCCCGGCTCGGTGTTCTGAGCCCCCGCCGACCGCGGCGGGTTCAGCCCCGCAGGTCCTGCGCCGGCCCCAGGTCCAGCGAGCCGGGGGCGAACTTGTCGCGCAGGAACGCGCCGTGCACGGCCAGGTCCTCCTCGGCCCGCCGTTGCAGGCGCTCGCCCACCTGCGCCACGGCCCCGCGCAGCAGGTCGAGCTGAGCCAGCGCCTCCGCGCGGGCGCGCTCCTCCCCGCCCCCGCCCGGGCCACCGGCCGCGGCCCGGTACCCGTCGAGGGCGCCGGGCAGGTGCTCGGTCGCGACGGCCTCGACCGTGCGCGCGTCGGGCGAGAACGCCCCCAGGCGGTCCCAGCGCGCCAGCACCTCCGCCACCGCGTCTAGCACGTGCCGGGCGCCGCGCACGACGTCGGGCGGCAGGACGCCCGAGCCCAGCGAGCGCTCGACCGCCTCGACCGCCTCGCGCACCGCCGCGGCCCCCTCGGCGGCGGGGACGACGGGGACGGCGGGTTCCGCGCGGCGCCCGCGTCCCGGGCACAGCAGGTAGCCCGACAGGTACCCCACCGCGCAGGTGCCCACCGCCACCAGGGGGTGGCTCGTCGCGGCGAACCCGGCGACGAGCGAGACCAGGCCCGCGCCGCTGCCGGCGAGGTGGGCGGTGCTGCCCAGCGCCTCCAGGCGGGCGCGCGGGGAACGGTCACTGGTAGCCACGGATCTCCTCGAACACGTCCGCCAGGTCCTGCCCGCCGGCGGTGAACGCCTCACCACCGGTCAGCGCCGCCACCTCGGCCATCTGCGCCGGGTCGGCCTCCCCGAAGACGACGACGAAGGTGGGCACCGAGCCGATCGGCCGCCCCGCCGCCGCCTGCTCGCCGTACCAGGCGCGGAAGTCGGCCAGGGAGCCGCCGTCGGTGTTCTCCCCGTCGGTGAACAGCGTGACGCTGACGAAGCGTCCCGGGTCCGCCTCCGCCACCGCCAGGGCCTCCTCGTAGGCGACGCGCAGCGAGTCGTGGATCGCGGTGCCGCCCCGCGCGCGCAGCGACGCGGCCCACCCGCGGATCCGCGCCAGCGAACCGGCGCGGTCGGCGGGGTCCACCGCGAGCGTCCCGCGCGACTTCACCGCGTCGGCGAACTCCACGTAGTGCACGTTCTCGCGCGGCTGGAAGGTGAGCAGGCCGTCACCGGCAGCACCCCCGGCCCCGCCGTCGGGGACGGCCAGGGCGGTCAGCGCCGCCTGCAGCTGCACCAGCCGCTCGCCGTCCATCGACCCCGAGGTGTCGATCGCGAACACGACGTCCGACGGCTTCTTGATCTCGCTCTGGAACGCGCTCAGCAGCGCCCGGACGGTGGCGAGCCGGTTGGGGAACGGCAGCTCGTACACGCCCTCGGCCCCGGCCGGCCCGCCGGTGCGGGTGCGCCGGCCCGTGCCGGCCAGCTGCCGCTGCACCGGGTCGCTGAGCAGGTCCGCCACCACCGCGTCGTAGGCGCGCGCCTCCTCCTCGTCCGCCGAGCGCAGCAGCGTCAGCGGGTACTCGGCGGTCACGGTGCCGTCGGAGGGGGTGAGCACCACCAGCGGCTCGCCGCCCGCGCGCAGCCGGCGCAGCACCGACTCGTAGCCGAACAGGGCGTCCACCCGGCCGGGGTCGGCGGTGAAGCGGTCCACCAGGAAGCCGGTGGAACCGGCCGTCAGCTGCTGCCCGAGCGCCATCCGGCGCAGCTGCGGCGCCACGGCCGCCACGTCCTGCTCGGTCAGGACCGTGCCCGTGCCCGACAGGGCGGTGGCGGCGCCCACCAGGGTGGCGAAGCCGCTGTTGGAGGACACCGGCGAGGTCATGCCGTAGCGCAGCCGGCCGTCCTCGGCGGCGTCCACGACCTCCACCCACGTCGGCGAGCGGCCCAGCCAGCCCAGGTCGGCGGCCGCGTCGTGCGCCACGCCGAGCGCCACGGGGTCGGACATGACGTCCCGGGAGCGGGCGACGGCCGCGCGGCCGCCGTCCAGCAGGGCCAGGTAGTCCCCGGAGGGGAACCAGGTGGCGGCGTGGTCGCCGGCGCCGCCGTCCGCGACGAGCTGCGTGCCCTCCAGGGTGCCGGTGTACTCCAGCTCCACCCGCACTCCGGTGCGCTCGGCCACCCCCTCCAGCAGCGGTTCGACGTCGCGCAGCTCCGAGCCGGCCAGCACGCGCAGCACGTCCGCGCGCGGCCCGGTGGGCGTGCCGGCCGGCGGGTCGGCGCCCTCCGGCGCGCCGCGCGCCGGCCCGGACGTGCACCCGGCCAGCACGAGCGCCGCGAGCGCGGCGAGCGCCACGACCACCGGGCGCGGGGTGGTGCTCCGCACGGTCCTCCTCACGTGCCGTAGCGCGCCGCGACGGCGTCGATCAGGGACTCCAGCACCTCGAACGAGGGCGGGTCGGCCACGTCGGTCAGGGACTGCTCCACGGCCACGCCGTGCTGCGCGGCGACCGCACCCAGCGCCGTGCCGTCCCCGGTGCGGAAGCCGTGCTCGACGGCCAGGGCCGTCAGGACGGGGTCGGTGGACAGCAGGTCCGCCAGCCGATCGGCGCCCGGGTCCAGGGCGACGAGCACGTGCTTGGAGGCGATCGTGGGGGAGGGGTAGGCCAGCACCGCGTCCTCGCCGAGCCGCGAGCCCCCCTCCCGGGCGGCCTCGCCGACGAACTGCGCCTCGTAGGCCATCACCATCGGCACCGCCCCGGCGCCCTGGGACAGGTAGTCCTCGAACGGCTCCTCCGAGGAGGCCGCCGAGAAGCCCTGCGCCAGGAAGAGGTGGGACAGCTCCGGCAGCACCGCCTCCTGCTGCCCGGCCGTGGTGACCACGCCGCCGCCGTTGAGCACCCAGGCGGCGCCCGCCAGGTACATCGCGGCGGAGTTGGAGGTGCGCACGTCCGTGGACGTGATGAGCACCGCGCGCGGGGAGTCGTACAGCTGCGCCGCGCCCTCCAGGTCGCTCCAGCGGGTGCCCTCCCGCACCATCCGCAGGTACGCCGACAGGTCCAGGTGCCAGGCGCCGGTGGGGCCGGGCGAGGCCGCGCCGTTGCGGGCCAGCAGCTCCACCACCGGGCGGTGGGTGGCCACGACCATCGGCGACCAGAACGGCGAGGAGACGGAGGCCCCACCCGCTCCCTCGGCGATCCGCTGGGCGGCCGGTGCGGACGAGGGGAACGCGAAGTCGTACCCGTCCAGGTCCACGTCGGTGGCGATCTGCCGGCTGCCGGCGGTGTCGACCTCCACGGCCAGGCCGTGCGCGGCGAGCGCCTCCCGCACGCGCGGGTCGTCGAAGAACGGCTCCTTCTCCGAGCCGATCACCCCGCGCAGCGTCGTCACCGGCCCGGCCGCCGCGTCCGCGGAGCCGGAGCGGCGGTCCAGCACGAACAGCGTCGCCACCGCCGCGACCAGGAGCACCGCCAGGGCGGCGCCGACGAGCTTCCTCACCGGGGTCCGCGCCTCCGGTCCCTGCGGGGGACGTCCATGCGCCGCACGCTAGGAGGGGCGCGGGACCGCTGGGCGAGGCACCGGTGAACGGCGCGGGAACGCCGGGCGTCCGCCGGGGCGGGGCCCCGCGGGCCCGGGCGGGGGGCCGCGTGGGAGCGGGTGGGGGTCGCGGCGGTTAGGGTGGCGGCGGGGCGTGCCGGGAAGTCTGGTCGGCGATCCCGTTCGCGACCCCTGGAGGCGCCCCCGTGACGCAGAACACGCCCACCCGCCGTCCCCCGCTGTTCGGCCACGGCTCCTGGCCCGAGGCCCGCCGCATCGCCGAGGTGCTGCGCACCGAGACCGTCGGCGGCGCCCTGCTGCTGGTGGCGACCGCGCTGGCGCTGGTGTGGGCCAACCTGCCCGGGGACACCTACGAGTCGGTGCGGCAGTTCCACATCGGCCCCGAGGTGCTGCACCTGGACCTGTCGATCGAGCACTGGGCCGCCGACGGCCTGCTGGCGATCTTCTTCTTCATCGCCGGCCTGGAGCTCAAGCGCGAGTTCGTCGCCGGCGACCTGCGCAACCCGCGCGCCGCCGCGCTGCCCATCGCCGCGGCCGTCGGCGGCATGGCCGTGCCCGCCGGGGTCTACGTGCTGGTCAACTCCCTGGCCGACTCCCCGGAGGGGGCCCTGTCCGGGTGGGCGATCCCCACCGCCACCGACATCGCCTTCGCCCTCGGCGTCCTGGCCGTCATCGGCAGCCACCTGCCCTCCGGGCTGCGCACCTTCCTGCTGACCCTGGCCGTGGTGGACGACCTGCTCGCCATCACCGTCATCGCGGTCTTCTACACCGACGACCTCTCCCCGGCGCCGCTGCTGCTGGCCCTGGTGCCGCTGGCGCTGTTCGCGTTCGCCGTGCAGAAGCGGGTCCGCTCCTGGTGGCTGCTGATCCCGCTGGCCCTGCTGGCGTGGGGCCTGGTGCACGCCTCCGGCGTGCACGCCACCGTCGCGGGCGTCCTGCTGGGCCTGTCGGTGCCCGTGGTGCGCAGCGCCACGGCCGGCGGGCCGGAGGCCGGCCCCGGCCTGGCCGAGCACTTCGAGCACGTCTGGCGCCCGCTGTCCTCCGGGTTCGCCGTGCCGGTCTTCGCGCTCTTCTCCGCCGGCGTGGCCATCGGCGGCGCCTCCGGCTTCGTCGACGCCCTCAGCGACCCGGTCGCCCTCGGCGTGATCCTCGGGCTCGTCGTCGGCAAGCCCGTCGGCATCCTGCTGACGACCTTCCTCATGGCCAAGCTCACGAGCGCCGAGCTGGACGAGGAGCTGTCCTGGGTCGACGTGCTCGGGGTCGGGATCCTCGCCGGCATGGGCTTCACCGTGTCGCTGCTCATCGGCTCCCTCGCCTTCGGCGAGGGCACCGAGGCCGGTCAGCACGTCACCCTCGGCGTCCTGCTCGGCTCCACCCTGGCGGCCCTGCTGGCCGCCGTGGTGCTCACCAGCCGCAACCGCGTGTACCGGCGCATCGAGGAGGCCGAGCGGGTCGACGCCGACGCCGACGGCATCCCCGACGTCTACCAGCGCCCGTCCGCGCCCGACGGGCAGCACTGAGGGGCTCGCCGGCACCGGCGCCCGGGGCGCTCGCGCGGAGCGCTCGCCCCGGGCGCCTACCCTGGGAGACCGTGCAGTGCTCCTACTCCGACGCCGGCGCGTGCCGCTCGTGCACCCTGCTGGGCGTCCCCTACCCGCAGCAGGTCGCGGGCAAGGAGGAGCGGTGCCGGCAGCTGCTGGGGGAGCAGCCGCAGCTGCAGTGGCTGCCCGCGGTGCGCAGCGCCGGCTCCGGCTACCGCAACAAGGCGAAGATGGTCGTGGGCGGCACGGTGCGCCGCCCCACCCTCGGCATCCTCGACGCCGGCGGCCGCGGCGTGGACCTGCGCCGCTGCGGCGTGTGCTCCCCGGGGATCCGCGCCGCGCTGCCGGTGATCGCCCGGTCCATCACCCGCGCCGGCCTGGTCCCCTACGACGTCCCGAACCGGCGCGGGGAGCTGAAGAACGTCCTGGTGACCGAGTCGCCCACCGGTGAGCTCATGGTCCGCTTCGTGCTGCGCTCGCGGCAGCAGCTGGGAGCGCTGCGGCGCGAGCTGCCGCACCTGCAGCGCGAGCTGCCGCGGGCCGTCGTCGTCACCGCGAACCTGCTGCCCGAGCACAAGGCGGTCGTCGAGGGCGAGGTTGAGGTCGCGCTGACCGAGCGCACCACGCTGCGCATGCCGATGGGCGGCGTCGACCTGGACCTGCGCCCGCAGAGCTTCTTCCAGACCAACTCACCGGTCGCGCGGGCCCTGTACGAGCAGGTGGCCGAGTGGGTGCGGGAGGCCGCCCCCGCCGACGTCTGGGACCTGTACTGCGGCGTCGGCGGGTTCGCCCTGCACTGCGCCGCCCCCGGCCGGCGCGTCACCGGTGTGGAGGTCAGCGCGGAGGCCGTCGAGAGCGCCCGCTCGGCCGCGGCCGCCGCCGGGCTGGAGGGCGTGGAGTTCCTCGCCGGCGACGCGACGGCGTTCGCGCTGGCCGCCGGGCGCGCCCCCGAGCTGGTCGTCGTGAACCCGCCGCGGCGGGGGATCGGGGCCGAGCTGCGCGAGTGGCTGGAGCGCTCCGGCGTGCGCCGCGTCGTCTACTCGAGCTGCAACCCCGTCACCCTGGCGGCCGACCTCGCCGCGATGCCGTCGCTGCGGCCGGTGCGGGCGCGGGTGCTGGACATGTTTCCGCAGACCGCGCACGTGGAGGTCGTCACGCTGCTGGAGCGGGCGGGCTGAGGCGGCTCACGCCCCCGGTCGCGCCGGGAGCGGCCCGGCGGCCGGCTCGACGGGCAGCTCGACGGGCAACTCGGTGGGCAGCTTCGCGGGGTTGAGGACGAGGTCGACGCGCTGCACGGTGCCCGCCCGCACCGTCAGGGCGCCCACCAGCACCGTCCCCGAGGCGTCCGCCACGGCGAAGCCCGCGCCGCCGTTGACCTGGACGGCGCGAACGGACGCCCCGTCCAGGCGCTTGCGCGCCAGCCCCGCGAGGAACCGGGCGACCCGGTCGGCGCCGTGCACGCTGCGGCGCGCGGCGCTCACGACGCCGCCACCGTCGCTGGTGAGCACGACGGCGGGGTCCAGCAGGGCCAGCAGAGCACCCAGGTCGCCGCCGGCGGTCGCCGCCAGGAACGCGGCGGTGACCCGGCGGTGCTCGCCCGGGTCCACCTCGACGCGCCCGGCGCCCGCGGCGACGTGGGCGCGAGCCCTGCTGGCCAGCTGCCGCACGGCCGCCGGGCTGCGCCCGACCGCGCGCGCCACGTCCGCGAAGGGCACCCCGAACAGCTCGTGCAGCACCCACGCCGTGCGCTCGGCGGGCGTGAGGGTCTCCAGCACGACCATCAGGGCGTAGCTCACCCGCTCGTCCAGCGTGACCCGGTCCGCCGGGTCGCCCCCCGGGCCGTCGGTGAGCAGCGGCTCGGGCAGCCAGGGCCCGACGTAGCACTCGCGCCGCGAGCGCGCCGAGCGCAGCACGTCCAGAGCCCGCCGGGCCACCGCGACCGTCGCCCACGCCTCCACGTCGCGCACCCGCTCGGCCCCGTCGGCGGCCACCAGGCGCAGCCAGCAGTCGGCCACGACGTCCTCGGCCTCGGCCCGCGAGCCCAGGACGGCGTAGGCCACCCCCGTCAGCCGGCCGCGCTGCCGCGTCCACGAGCGGGCCAGCTCCTCGGCGCGGTCGTCCGCGGGCGGGGCCGCCGTGGTGTCCTCGGCACGGCCCATCAGCCCTCCCGCTCCAGGTGCTCGGCGAGGGTGACCGCACCCGTCACGTGCGGGCCCACCGGCAGGAGCGCACCACCGGCCAGCGCGGCGCCCACGGCACCGGGCAGCCGCACGGGGGCGACGAACCGCCGCCTCCCCCGGGCGGCCAGGGTGCGGCGGGCCGCCTCGTGCACCCGCATCGTCTCCGGGCCGGCGATCGGCGGCACCACCCCGGCCGCCGGCCGCTGCACCAGGTCCACCAGGCGGGCGGCGACCTCGCGCGCGGCCACCGGCCGGCTGGTCATCACCGGCACCGGCACCACCGGGCCGCGGAACCGCTCCAGCAGCTGCGCCGCGAACTCGTGGAACTGGGTGGCGCGCAGCAGCGTCCACGGCACCGGGCCCTGCGCCAGCAGCTCCTCCTGGCGGCGCTTGCCCAGGTAGTGGCCCAGGTCGACGACGTCGGCGCCCACGACCGAGAGCACCACCGCGTGCCGCACCCCGGCGCGCTGCGCCGCGGCCAGCAGGTTCGCCGTGGCCGCCTCGAAGAAGCCGACCGCCGCGCGACGTGACGCGCCGGCCGTGCTGGAGACGTCCACGACCGCGTCCACGCCGCGCAGCGCCACGTCCAGACCCCGCCCGGACACCAGGTCCACGCCGCGGGAACGTGCCAGCGGCACCGCCTGCAACCCGGCCGCCTGGACCTGCGCCACCACGAGCCCGCCCACCAGACCGGTCCCGCCGGCCACCGCCACCCTCACGTCGTCCCCTCCGCTCCCCGGCCGCACGGTGCGCACCGACGACGACCTGACGATCCGGCGGGCCGGAGTGTGACACGGGCCGGCGCCGGGCAGCCGCGGGCCCCGGGTGCGCGGGCAGCGCTCCCCGGGCGCCCGCGGTGCCGAGCGCCCAGACTGGGCCGCGGTCGGCGCCGGCCCGGCGCCCGAGGGACGGAGGACCCGTGACGCAGCACCCCCCGCAGCTCGACCCGCAGATCGCCCGCCTCGTGGAGCGCTACTCCGCCGCGGGGCTGCCCCCGCTGAGCGCGCTCACCCCCGCGCAGGTGCGTAGCGGCGGCAGCCTCACCGGTGCGGACGTCGACCCCGCCTGGTGGGGACCGGTGTCGGCCGTCGAGGACACCACCGTGCCGGGGGCGGTCGGCGACCTGCCCGCCCGCCTGTACCGGCCGGCCGGGGGCGACGGTGCCCCACCGGTGGTGGTGTTCTTCCACGGCGGCGGCTGGGTCACCGGTGACCTGGACACCCACGACGGGCAGGCGCGGGTGCTGGCCGCCGAGTCCGGTGCGCTCGTCGTCTCGGTCGCCTACCGCCTCGCCCCCGAGGACCCGTTCCCCGCCGCGCCCGACGACGCCGTCAGCGCCACCGCCTGGGTGCGCGAGAACGCCGCCGGTCTCGGCGGCGACCCGGAGCGCGTCGCCGTCGCCGGCGACAGCGCCGGCGGCAACCTCGCCGCGGTGGCCGCGCAGTCGCCCGCGGGGGAGGGGCTGGCCGCCCAGCTGCTCGTCTACCCGGCCGTCTCGGGAGGACGGGAGTTCCCCTCCGTGCGCCAGAACGCCGATGCGCCCGTGCTCGACGTCGACGCCCTGCGCTGGTTCGACGGGCACTACCGCGGCGACCCCGCCGACGTCCGGTACGCGCCGCTGGACGCGCCGTCCCTGGCCGGGCAGCCGCCCGCCGTCGTCGGCGTCGCCGGGTTCGACCCGCTGCGCGACGAGGGGATCGCCTACGCCGAGCGGCTGCGCGACGAGGGGGTGGAGGTCGTGCTGCGCCGCTACGACGACCTCGTGCACGGCTTCTTCGGGATGGGACCCGTCTCCGCCTCCGCCGACCGCGCTGCGCGCGAGCTGTGCCGCGACCTGGGGGAGCTGCTCGGCACCCGCTGACCCGCCCGCGGTGCGCTCCTCCCCGCGGGCCGGGCCCGTCCCTCGACTGGCCGGGTCGGCGAACCGCGGCAACACTCGAAGGGCGCCGGGAACTCCTGGCGCCGCCGAGCCCGGGGCCCGGGTGGGACGTCCCGGCAGCCGGGGCGCGCACCGGGCGGTCCTCCGTGCGGCCGGCGCCACCAGACCCCTCCAGGAGGCCCTCGTGAGCACCCCGAGCGACGGATCCCACGCCGCCGACGCCCCGCGCGACGGCGCCCGCGATGCCGCCGGTGGCGTCCGCCCCGCCGGGCGGCCCGCCCAGCAGGCCACCACGTCCGCCCAGCCCGACCGGCTCAGCGTCGACCACGGCCCCACGCTGAACCGCAAGGAGGTCGTCGAGCGCGAGAAGGACGCCTTCGGCGGGGTCAAGGTCGGCTCGGCGTTCTTCGGCTGGCTCACCGCCACGGGCACCGCCGTCCTGCTCACCGCCCTCATCGCCGCCACCGGCACCGCGATCGGCCTGGCCAGCACCAGCGGCACCCCCGCCGACGCCGTCGGCGCCATCGCGGACCAGGCGCAGGGCAACGCCGGCGCCATCGGCCTGGCGGGAGCGATCGCCCTGCTCGTCGTCCTGTTCGTCGCCTACCTCTGCGGCGGGTACGTCGCCGGCCGCATGGCCCGGTTCAACGGCGCCAAGCAGGGCGTGGCCGTGTGGGCGTGGGCGATCGTCGTCGCGATCGTCGTCGCGATCCTCGCCGCCGTCGCCGGCGACGCCTACGACGTCCTCGGCCGGCTCAACAGCTTCCCGCGCATCCCCGCCGACCTCGGGTCGCTGACCGCCGAGTCCGTCCTCACGCTCATCGGCGCCGTCGTCGTCGCCCTCGTCGGTGCGATCCTCGGGGGCATGGCCGGCATGCGCTTCCACCGCCGCGTGGACCGCGCCGGCCTCGGTCGCTGACCCCCGCGCACCCCGCTCACCCCGGCCCGCCGCGGGTCCACCACGGACCCGCGGCGGGTCGTGCGCACCCCGCCCACCACCCGGGCGCGGCCCGCCCGCCCACGCCCACCGCGCTCGGCCCCACGACGCTCGACCCCACGACGGGAACCTCGTGCTCTACGCCGTCCTCTTCGCCCTCGCCGGGGGCAGCGCCCTCGTCGCCGCGATGCTCCCCAGGGTGGTGGACCGGCTGCCGGTCAACCTGCCCATGACGTTCCTGGCCTGCGGTGTCCTGCTGGGCCTCGTGCCGGGGCTGCCGGCCGTGAAGCCCATGGAGCACGAGGCCGTCACCGCGCACGTCACCGAGATCGTCGTCATCATCTCGCTGATGGGCGCCGGCCTCGCCCTCGACCGCCCCGTGGGGTGGCGCAGGTGGGCCAGCACCTGGCGGCTCATCCTCATCGCGATGCCGCTGACCATCGCGCTCGTCGCCCTCGCCGGCAGCGCCCTGGCCGGTCTGCCCGTCGCGGCGGCCGTCCTGCTGGGGGCCGCGCTGGCCCCCACCGATCCCGTCCTGGCCAGCGACGTGCAGGTGGGTGAGCCCGCGGACGACGAGGGCACCGAGGACGAGGTGCGCTTCGCCCTGACCAGCGAGGCGGGCCTCAACGACGGCGCAGCCTTCCCCGTCGTGCACCTGGCGGTCGTGCTCGCCACCGCCGGCGCCACCGCCGGCGCGCTCGGCGGCTGGGTCGCCGAGGACCTCCTGCTGCGCACCGTCGTCGGCGTCGCCGTCGGCCTGGTCGTCGGCAAGCTCCTGGGCGCTCTGTTCTTCCGCTCCGCCCTGCCTGCGCTGCGGCTGGCCGACGACGTGGAGGGCTTCACGGCGCTCGCCGTGACGTTCCTCGCCTACGGCATCGCCGAGCTGCTGCACGGCTACGGCTTCCTGGCCGTGTTCGTCGCGGCCTGCACCATCCGCGCGGCCGAACGCTCCCACGGCGCCCACCGCGTGGCCCACGGGTTCGTGGAGCAGGTCGAGCGGATGCTCACGTCGTGGCTGCTGCTGCTGCTGGGCGCCGCCCTCGCCGACGGCCTGCTGTCCGCCCTCACCTGGCAGCTGGCCGTCGTCGGCACCCTGCTGGTCCTGGTGATCCGGCCCGCGGTCGGCTACCTCAGCCTCCTGGGCACGCGCGGCGGTCCCCGCGAGCGCACGGTCATCGCCGCCTACGGGGTGCGCGGCGTCGGCTCGCTGTTCTACCTGTCCTGGGCGCTGGGGGAGGGGCGGTTCCCCGCCGACCGGCTGTGGGCGGCCGTCGGGTTCACCGTGGCGCTGTCGGTGCTGGTGCACGGCGCCAGCGCCGCACCCGTGGTGCGGCGCCTGGACGCCCGCCGCCGGCGCCGGGCACGCTCCGAGGACCCCGGGGAGATCGCCGGCACCCACGTGTGAGGGAGCTGTGCGCGCGCCGGGTGCGGCGTGCAGGAACCGTGGGGGTGCGCGCCCCGGTGCAACCGACCGGCGCCGGCGCGCGTCACAGGAGTGCGTCGCACCGGAGCGGGACCGTCCCGCGCCACCGCCGGGACGCGACCGAGGAGGCCCCGTGACCCGCACCCGCCGCACCGCCCTGGCCCTGTCCGCCCCCGCGGCCGGAGCCCTGGCGCTGCTCGCCGCCACGGCGCCCGCCGCTGCCGGCCCCGCGCCCGCCGGCACCGCGCAGGAGATCACCCGCGCGGTGACCGGAAGCCCGCAGACCGCCGGCGTCCCCGCGGACGGCTACGCCGTGACCGGCGTGCGCACCGCCGGCAGCGACCCGGCCTGGGCCGCCGCCCGCCTGGAGCCGGCCGACCCGGCCGCCCTGGACCCGGCCACCGTCGTGCTGCACCACGCCGCCGGTGAGTGGCGGGTCGTGTCCCTGGGCACCGCCGGCGTCGGCTGCGAGGAGGCCCCCGCCGCCGTCGTCGCCGACCTGGCCCTGGTCTGCTGACCCCTGCCCGGCGCACCTGCCCCCCGCGGTGGTCCGCACGGTCGACGCCCTGACGGCGCACGGTCACCGCGAGCGCGGGGCCGGGTGGTGGGCGGGGTCGCGGGCGGTGCGAGGCGGGGTGCTCCCCGGTGCGCGCCGCCGGGTAGCGTCCTCGTCGTGCCCATGCTCCTGCCCGGCCGCGGCCTGTCCGGCCGCCCCCTGGCCGGGGCCGTCCGAGGCGGCCTGGCCCGCCTCGCCGGCCGCCTCGCCGGGCACGTGCCCGCCGGCGCGGACAGCGCGGCCGACGACGCCGTGCCCGACCAGCAGCAGCACGTCCTGGCGGCCCTGCGCGCGCTGACCCGCATGGCCGAGGCGCTGCTGTCGTGCGGTGCCTCCGCCGCCGACGTCACCGCCCTCACCCTGCGCGCCGCCGTCGGCGCCGGCCTGCGCCGCACCCAGGTCGACATCACCTTCACCGCCGTCGTCGTCTCCACCGCCGGCGCCGACGGCGTCCCGCTCACCGACGTGCGGGTCGTGCAGGTCCGCGGCACCGACTACTCCCGGCTGTCCGCCCTGTACGAGCTCGCCCACGAGGCCGGCACCGGCCTGGACGCCGCCGAGCTCGACGACCGCCTCAAGCGGCTGCTCACCGCCCGGCGCCCCTACCGCGGCGCCGTGGCCTCCCTCGGCGCGGTGGGCCTGGCCGTGTCCGTGGCCGTGGTGCTCGGCGGCGGCTGGCCGGTGGCGGTGGCCGCCGCCGTCACCACCGGTGCCCTGCAGGTGCTCCTGTTCGTGCTGCACCGCCGCGGCCTGCCCGCGTTCTTCCAGCAGGTCGCCGGCGCGGCCCTGGCCACCTGCGTCGCGCTGGCGCTGCTGCTGTGGCAACCGCACCTGCCGGAGTGGATCGGGGTGCTGCCGCCGTCCCTCGTGGTCGGTTCGGGCATCGTCGTGCTGCTGGCCGGGCTGTCCATCGTCGGCTCCGCCGAGGACGCCATCTCCGGCTTCTACGTCACCGCGGGGGCCCGCGCCTTCGAGACGGTGGTGCTCACCGCCGGCCTCGTCCTGGGCATCGCCGGGGTCCTCGACCTCGGGCAGCGCGCCGGCATCACCCTCACGCTCACCTTCGCGGACACCACGGCACCGCCCGTCCTCGTCCAGATCGCCGCCGGGGCGTCCGCCGCCCTGGCGTGGGCGGTGACCGGCTACGCCGACGCCCGCGCGGTGGCCCTGGCCGCCTTCGCCGGCGGCACCGCCTCCGCGGTCTCCGCGGCCGCCCTGGCCGTCGGCGCCGGGGCCGCGGCCGCGGCCGGCGTGGCCGCTCTGGTCGTCGGGCTGCTCGCCGAGGGCACCGCCTGGCGCTGGCGGGTGCCGGGCCTGGTCGTGTCCATCTGCGGCATCGTCCCGCTGCTGCCCGGCCTGGCGATCTACCGGGCGATCTTCACGCTGGTGGGCGGGGGCACCTCCGCCGGCCTGGCGCTGCTCGTGGAGGCCCTCGGCACCGCCCTCGCCCTGGCCGCCGGCATCACCCTGGGGGAGTTCTGCTCCACCCCCCTGCGCCGCGAGTTCGACCGCGTCGAGCGCCTGGTGCGCCGCCGCGCCCTGGACCGCCGGTTCTGAGCCCCGGCGCCCGGGCCCGGGCGCTGTCGGGGACGTCGGGTAGACAGTGCGGGTGCTGCACGTCCACCGCTCCCGGGACGCCGATGCCCTGGTCACGGCGCTCGCCGGGACCCTCGCCCACCCGGCGCCCGGCGCCGACCCGTTCGCCCCCGAGCTGCTGGCCGTGGGTGCGGCCGGCACCGAGCGGTGGGTCGCGCAGCGGCTGTCGCACCACCTCGGCGCGTCCACCCCCGGCGGCCGGGCCGCGGACGGCGTCTGCGCCGGCGTGGACTTCCGCGGCACCGCCGCCCTCCTGGACGAGGTCGTGGCCGCGCTCGGCGCCCGGCACGCGGAGTCGATCAGCGGCTGGGAGACCGACGCCCTGCCCTGGCACGTGCTGCAGGTGCTGGACGGCATCGCCGCCGAGGCCCCCGGCGGGCCCGGCGACCCCCTCGCCGTGCTGCGCCACCACCTGCGCGAGGCCGGGGCCGGCGAGATCACCCCCCGCGCCGGCCGCGTGGCCGTCGCCACCCGCCTCGCCGCGCTGCTGGAGCGCTTCGGCACCGCACGGCCCGACCTGCCGGCCCGCTGGGCCCGCGACCCGGCCGCGGCCGCGGACCTGCCCGAGGACCTGCGCTGGTGGCCGGAGGTGTTCCGGCGCGTGCGCGAGTGCGCCGGCGTGCCCGCGCCCGCCGAGCTGCTCCCGGAGGCGTGCGCGCAGCTGCGCGCCGGGGCGCCCGTGCCCGGGGTGCCCGCCCGCCTGGGCGTGGTCGCCGTCGCACCGCTGGCGACCACGCGCCTGGAGGTGCTCGCCGCGCTGGCCGAGCACCGCGAGGTGCACCTGTGGTTGCCGCACCCCTCCCCGCGGCTGTGGGACGCCCTCGCCCCGCGCGCCCGGGCCGGCGCCGGCGACCCCTCCCGCGACCGCTGGGAGCGGGAGGCGGGCGAGCTCGTGCGCCACCCGCTGCTGCGGTCCTGCTCCCGCGAGGTCCGCGAGCTGCAGGTGCGGCTGGCCCGGCTCGCCCCCGGCCACGCCGACACCCTCCACGACCCCCCGCCCGCCCCGCCGACCGGTTCCGCACCGGTCACCCTGCTGGGCCGCCTGCAGCGGGCGCTGGCCGCCGACGACCCCGCCGCCCCGCTCGAGCCCCTGGAGGCCGACGACCGCTCCGTGCAGTTGCACGCCTGCCACGGCCGCACCCGTCAGGTGGAGGTGCTGCGCGAGGCGGTGCTCGGCCTCATGGACGCCGACCCGACCCTGCAGCCGCGCGACGTGCTCGTGGTCTGCCCCGACGTCGACGCCTACGCCCCCGTGGTCAGCGCCGTGTTCGCCACCGACAGCCACCCCGGCGCGGCGCTGCGGGTGTCCGTGGCCGAGCGCTCCCCCCTGCAGGCCAACCCGCTGCTGGCGCTGGCCGCCCGCCTGCTGGACCTCGCCGCCGGCCGCGCCGGCGCCACCGACGTGCTCGACCTGGCCTCCACCGAGCCGGTGCGGCTGCGCTTCGGCTTCGACGACGAGGAGCTGGAGCAGCTGCGCGAGTGGGCCGTGCAGGCCGGCGTGCACTGGGGCCTGGGCCCCGCGCACCGGCGCGCCTGGCGGCTGGGGGAGGTGCGGCAGGGCTCCTGGCGCGCCGGGATGGACCGCCTCCTCGTCGGCGTCGCCCTCGGCGGGGACCTGCTGCCCTCCGCGGGCCGGGAGGACCCCGTGGCCCCCCTGGCCGACGTGGAGTCCAGCCGCGTGGACCTCGCCGGCCGCTTCGCCGAGCTGCTGGACCGCTTGGAGGCCGCTGCGGAGCGGCTCACCGGCAGGCGGACCGTCGCGCAGTGGTGCGACGCCCTGCTGGAGAGCGTGCTCGACCTCGGCGCCAGCCCCGCCGACGCCGCCTGGTGGGAGGCGCAGGTGCGCCGCGAGCTGGGCCGGGTGCGCGAGCGCGCCGCCCGCTCCGGCGCCGCCCCCGTCGGGCCTGCCGACGCCGCCGCCCTGCTCGCCGCCCGCCCCGGCGGCGCCACCCGCGTGCCGTTCCGCACCGGGGCGCTGACCGTCTGCGCCCCCGGCCCGATGCGCGCGGTGCCGCACCGCGTGGTGTGCCTGCTGGGCGCGGACGACGACGCCTTCCCCCGGACCGGTGCCCCCGACGGCGACGACCCGCTGGCCCGGGCGCCGCACGTGGGCGACCGCGACCCGCGCACGGAGGACCGCCAGGCGTTCCTGGACGCCGTCCTGGCCGCGCGCCAGCACCTGCTCGTCCTGTTCACCGGGCGCGACGTGCGCACCGGCGCCGCCCTGCCGCCGGCCGTCCCCGTCGGCGAGCTGCTCGACGCCCTCGACGCCCTGGCGCCGGTCGGCGGAGCCCGGGTGCGCGACCGCGTCCTCGTGCAGCACCCCCTGCAGCCCAGCGACGTGCGCAACTTCACCGACGGCGCCCTCGGCCGCGACGGGGCGTTCAGCTTCGACACCACCGCCCGCGCCGGGGCCGTGGCGGCCGCGGCGGTCCCTCGCCCGCCCGCCCCCTTCCTGACCCGGGCGCTGCCGGAGCCCGGCGCCGGTCCCGGCGGCGCGCGCGAGGTGGACCTCGACGTCCTCGTGCGGTTCTGGCAGCACCCCGCGCGCGGGTTCCTGCGCCAGCGCCTCGACGTCGCCGCCGACACCCGCGCCGAGGAGCCCGACGACGCCCTGCCCGTGCAGCTGGACGGGCTGGCCGAGTGGGCAGTGGGCGACCGCTGCCTCGCGGCGCGGCTGGCAGGCACCCCCGCCGCCGACGTGGCCCGCCTGGAGACCGCCCGCGGCGACCTGCCGCCCGGGCTGCTCGGCACGGCCGTGCTGCGCCGCGTCGGCGGCGCGGTCGAGCAGCTCGTCGCCGCCGCCGCGCCCTGGACCGCAGCACCCGCCCGCACCGTCGAGGTCGACCTGGAGCTGGACGGCACCCGGCTGAGCGGTGCGGTGCGCGGGGTGCGCCCGGCCGGTGCCGGCCCGGCCGCCGCGGCGGTCACCGTCACCTACTCCCGGCTCAAGGCCAGGCAGGAGCTGCGCGCCTGGGTGGAGGTCCTCGCGCTCACCCTCGCCGAACCGGACGCGCCCCGCGCGGCCGTCGTCGTGGGCCGCGGCGAGCGCGGCAGCACCGCCGTGGTCCGCCTCGGGCCCGTGCCGCCGGACGCGGCGCGCCGGGCGCTGGCGGACCTGCTGGCGCTGCGGCTCACCGGCCTGCGCCTGCCGCTGCCGCTGCCGGTGGCCACCGGCCACGCCTGGGCCTCGGCCGCCGCGCGCGGGATGTCGCCGGCGAACTGCACCGCCGCGGCCGCCCGCGAGTGGGAGTCCGGCTGGGACTGGCCGCGCGAGGACGCCGACGAGGAGCACCGGCTGCTGTGGGGCCGCGACGTGCCCGTGGCCGAGCTGCTCGCCTGGACCCCGCCCCCCGGCGCCCCGCCGGGAACCCCCGCCTCCTTCGCGGAGCTGGCCCGCCGCGTGTGGCAGCCCCTGCTGGCCGCCCGGCACCTGGAGGCCGCGTGAGCGCGTTCGACCCCACCGGCCCGCTGCCCACCGGCACCACCGTGCTGGAGGCCAGCGCCGGCACCGGCAAGACCCACACCCTCGCCGGCCTCGTCACCCGCTACGTCGCCGAGGGGCGGGCCCGCGTGGAGGAGCTGCTCGTCGTCACGTTCGGGCGCGCCGCCACCGGGGAGCTGCGCACCCGTGTGCGCGAGCGGCTGCTGCGCACCCGCGACGCCCTCGCCGACCCCGCCGCGGCCGCCGGCCACCCGGATGCGGTGGTGCGCCACCTGGCCGCCGCCGACCCCGGCGAGGTGGCCGCGCGGTGCGCGCGCCTGGGCGACGCGCTGGCGTCCTTCGACGCCGCCACGATCACCACCGTGCACGGCTTCTGCCAGCAGGTCCTCACCGTCCTGGGCACCGCCGCCGACGTCGACCCCGGCGCCGCGCTCGTGGAGGACCTGTCCGGCCTCGTGGAGGAGGTCTGCGACGACCTCTACCTGCGCTGGGCCGTGCGCGAGCCGCTGCCCTTCGACCGGGACTGCGCGCTGCGGGTCGGGCGCGCGGCCGTCGCCCGTCCCGGCGCGCGCCTGGAACCGGCCGAGCGGGCG
This sequence comes from Kineococcus esterisolvens, assembly GCF_050871405.1. NCBI lineage: Bacteria > Bacillati > Actinomycetota > Actinomycetes > Kineosporiales > Kineosporiaceae > Kineococcus > Kineococcus esterisolvens. The sequence continues at coordinate 54,229 of NZ_JBJLRI010000010.1, read as the reverse complement.
CCGCGCTCGCCCGCGGACCTCAGGGTGCGCTTCGCCACCGCGGTGCGCGCCGAGACCGCCCGCCGCCGCGCCGCCCGCCGGGTGCTCGGCTTCGACGACCTGCTGGTGCGGCTGCGCGATGCGCTCGCCGCACCCGTCAGCGGCGCCGTCGCCCGCGAGCGGCTGCGGCTGCGCTACCGGGTGGTGCTCGTCGACGAGTTCCAGGACACCGACGGCGTGCAGTGGGACGTGCTGCGCCTCGCCTTCCACGGGGTGCGCCCGATGGTGCTGGTCGGCGACCCCAAGCAGGCCGTCTACGCCTTCCGCGGCGCCGACGTGCACAGCTACCTCGCCGCCCGCGCCGCAGCCGACCACGAGGCCACCCTCGACGTGAACCACCGCAGCGACCCGGCCGTGGTGCACGGCGTGCAGCGGCTGCTGCGCGGCGCGGCGCTGGGCCAGGAGGGCATCGTGGTGCACGGGGTGCGCCCCGCCCACGATCGCGCCGCCCTGGTGGACGCCGCCGGCGCCGAGGACGGTGCGCCGGTGCGGCTGCGGGTGCTGCCGCGGGCCGGGCTGCCCACCGACCGCGCCGGCCTGCCGCTGCTGGCGCGGGCCCGCTCGGAGGTCGCCGCCGACGTCGCCGCGCAGGTGGCCGCGGTCCTGTCCGCCGGGCACGAGGTCCGTCCGCGCGACGGCTCGCCGGGGCGGGCGCTGGCCGCCGGTGACGTCGCCGTCCTGGTGCGCACCCGCACCCAGGCGCGGCTGGTGCAGGAGGCGCTGCGTGAGGCGGGGGTCCCGTGCGTGCTCAGCCGCGGCCCCAGCGTGTTCAGCACCGAAGCGGCTCGCGACTGGCTGGTGCTGCTGGAGGCGCTGGAGCAGCCGCACCGCACGGCGCGGGTGCGGCGCCTGGTGCTGTCGGCGTTCGTGGGGTGCACCGCCGAGGAGCTGGACGCCGGTGGTGAGCGCGCCACGGACGCCGCGGCCGTGCGCCTTCGGACGTGGGCGGCGGTGCTCGCCGAGCGGGGGGTGGCGGGGTTGTTCGCGTCGATCGCCGAGGAGCACGCCCTGCCGGCGCGGCTGCTGGGCACCACCGGCGGCGAGCGGCACCTGACCGACCTGCGGCACGTGTGCGAGGTGCTGCACGCCGAGGCCGCCGCGGGCGGGCGCGGGCCGGCGGGCCTGCTGTCGTGGCTGCGGGCCCGGGTGGACGAGGCCGACGGCGACGTGGACGTGGAGCGCTCGCGCCGCCTGGACACCGACCGCGCATCGGTGCAGGTCGCGACCGTGCACACCAGCAAGGGCCTGCAGTTCGAGGTGGTGTGCGTGCCGTTCGGCTGGGACGCGCCCTCCGCGGGCTCGCACGAGCGCCTGCCCGTGGCGCACGCCGGTGCGCCGGCCGTGCGCACCCTGCACGTGGGCGGGCCGGGCAGCGCCGGTCACGCCGCGGCCTGCGCCGCCGAGGACGCCGAGAGCGCGGGGGAGGAGCTGCGGCTGCTGTACGTGGCGCTGACCCGCGCCGTCTCCCGGCTGCTGGTCTGGTGGGCGCCGGCGCGGTGCACCGCCGACAGCCCGCTGCACCGGCTGCTGTTCGCGCCCGACCCGCTGGCGCCGCCGCCGTCGGTGCCGGTGCCCGCCGAGGCGGACGTGCTGGAGGAGCTGCGTCGCCTCGCGGGGCCGGGCGGCGGGGTGCTGGTGGAGCGCACGGACCGGGACGGCGCGTCCCGGCCCGTCCTGCCCGCGCCCGCCGCCGCCGACCCGCTCCCGCCGGCGGTGTTCGGCGGCCGCGTCGACGAGCTGTGGCGGCGCACCTCCTACAGCGGGCTGACCCGCGGCCTGCACGACGCCCCCCTGGTGCGCACCGGTCCGGGGGAGCAGGGCACCCGCGACGAGACCGACCTGGAGGTGGTGGCCGTTCCCGGTCCGGGCACCGCGCCCGACCCGGAGACCGCCCGCTGGCGCGAGGTGCCCTCCCCGCTGGCCGACCTGCCCGCCGGCACCGGCTTCGGCACCCTCGTGCACGCCGTCCTGGAGGGTTTCGACCCCGCCGCGCCCGACCGGCCCTCCCACCTGGCGGCCCTGGCCCGCGAGCAGTTCGCCGGTGAGCTGGCCGAGCCGCTGGCGGCCGCGCTGGACCCGGTGCTGCGCACCCCGCTGGGACCGCTGGCCGGCGGGGCGGCGCTGGAGGGCTTCGCGGTGTCCGACCGGCTCGCCGAGCTGGACTTCGAGCTGCCCCTGGGCGGCGGCGACGCTGCCGGGGAGGGCTCCGGGCACCTGCTCGGTGAGGTGGCGGGTCTGCTGCGCCGGCACCTGGACCCGGCCGACCCCGTGCACCGCTACGCCGACGCGCTCGAGGAGCCGCTGCTGGGCGGGCAGGTGCTGCGCGGCTACCTCACCGGTTCCATCGACGCGGTGCTGCGCCGGCCCGGCCCGCGCGGGCCCGCCCACCTCGTCGTGGACTACAAGACCAACCGCCTGGCCGGCCCGGGCGAGGCGCTGACGGCCTGGCACTACCGCCGCGAGGCTCTCGACGACGCCGTGCGCGAGGCGCACTACCCGCTGCAGGCGCTGCTGTACTGCGTCGCGCTGCACCGGTTCCTGCGCTGGCGCCAGAGCGGCTACGACCCCGCCGTCCACCTGGGCGGCGTGCTGTACCTGTTCCTGCGCGGCATGTGCGGGCCTGACGCGGTGGCCGGCCCGGGCGGGGGGGCCGCCCCGCCGGGGGTGTGGTCGTGGCACCCGCCGGCGGCGCTGGTGACCGACCTGTCCGACCTGCTGGCCGGGAGGACCCGATGAGCGCACCGAGCACCACCCCCGCGGACGGCGCGGTGGGCGCCGAGCGCGCCGCCACCCGGGTGCGCAGCGCGACCGGGCTGCTGCGCGAGTTCAACGCCCTGGGGCTGTTGCGTGCCGCGGACGTCCACGTCGCCCGCCGCCTGGGCGCGGTCGCCGGCGAGGACGACGAGCGGGTCCTGCTGGCCGTGGCGCTGGCCGTGCGCGCGGTGCGGCACGGCTCGGTGGTGCTGCACCTGCGACAGGCGCCGGCCACGGTGGTGCCCGAGGACGAGGAGGACACCGGTGTCGTCGGCGTCGTGCAGGCGCCCTGGCCGGAGCCGGTGGCGTGGCTGCGCGCGGTGCGCGCCAGCGTCCTGACGGCCGTGCACGACGAGCCGCTGGCGGCCGAGGGCGCGGTCGCCGGCGGACCGGCGCGGCCGGTGCACGTGGTGGACGACGGGTTGTGGCTGGACCGGTACTGGCGCCTGGAGGTCGCCGTCGCCGAGGACCTGCGCCGGCGCGCGGCGCGCGCCCCCGCCCACGACGTGCAGCGGGTGCGCGAGGTCCTGGACCGGCTCTGGCCCGGCGAGGCGGAGCCCTCCGACCAGCGGCGCGCCGCGGAGGTGTGCCTGCGCTCGGGCGTGGCCGTCCTCGGCGGCGGGCCGGGCACCGGCAAGACGACGACGGTGGCCCGGCTGCTGGCGGCGCTGCACGACCTCGCCGGTGACGGCACCCCGCCGCGGGTGGCCCTGGCCGCTCCCACCGGCAAGGCCGCGGCACGGCTGACCGAGGCCGTCACCGCGGCCGCCGGGTCGGCGGGCGTGTTCACCCCGCAGCAGGCGGCGTTCCTGGCCGGGGCGAGCGCTTCCACCCTGCACCGCCTGCTGGGGCTGCGGCCCGGGTCGGTGCGCGCCCGCTACGACGCCGAGCACCGCCTGCCGCACGACGTGGTGGTCGTCGACGAGGCCTCGATGGTGGGCCTGGGCGTGGTGGCGCGCCTGCTGGCGGCGCTGCGCCCGCAGGCCCAGCTGGTGCTGGTGGGCGACCCCGACCAGCTCGCGTCGGTGGAGGTCGGCGCCGTGCTGGCCGACCTGGTCGCCCCCGCCCTGGCCGTCCCCGCCCCGGACGTCCCCGCCGGGTCCGCAGCGGCGACGTCCGGGGCGGGGGGCGCCGTCGCCGACGGCGTGGCGCTGCTGCGCACCACGCACCGCTTCACCGCCGGCGGCCCCATCGCCGAGCTGGCCCGTGCGGTGCGTGCGGGCGACGCCGGGGCGGTCTTGGACGTCCTGCGCTCCGGTGCCGAGGGCGTGGAGTTCCACGAGGTCGCCGAGGACGAGCCGGTCGCCGGTGCGGCGCTGGAGGTCGTGCGCGCCGAGGTCGTGGCGCGCGCCCGGGAGGTGGTGGACGCCGCGCGCCGCGGCGACGCCGAGGCGGCGCTGACCTCGCTGGACGCGCACCGGGTGCTGTGCGCGCACCGCCGCGGCGGGCGCGGCGTGTCGCACTGGAGCGCGCTGGCGCACCGCTGGTCCGTGGAGGAGCTCGGGGTGCGGCCGCGGCCGGACGGGCGCTACGTCGGCCTGCCGGTGATCGTCACCACCAACGACGCCTCGGCGGGCGTCTTCAACGGCGACACCGGGGTGGTCCTGGACTCCGGCGGTGACCTGGTGGTGGCCGTGGGGCGCGGCGACGGGCCGCTGCTGGTGCCGATCGCGCGGCTGGCCGCGGTCGAGCCGGTGCACGCCATGACGGTGCACCGCAGCCAGGGCTCGCAGTTCGGGGCGGTGACGGTGCTGGCGGCTCCGGCGCGCTCGCCGCTGGCGACGCGGGAGATGCTCTACACGGCCGTGACGCGCGCCCGGCACCGGGTGCGGGTGGTGGGCTCGGTGGAGGCGGTGACCGTGGCGGTGGGCCGTCCGCTGGCGCGCGCCACGGGCCTGGCAGCGCGCCTGGGCCGCTGACCGGTCACGTCGAGGGGGTCGGAGCCGGGGGTGGCTGCGCGACGGCGTCAGCCGCCGGACCGGCGAAGCGCCAGCAGCCGTTCCGGGGCGTCGGCGGTGCGGGCCTCGGCCGCGGCGGCGGCGTACCGGGCGGGGTCCTTGGCGGCCGGGCCGGTGAGCTCCCCGCCGTGCCGCTGCAGCGCCGCCACGAACGACGGCCAGCGCGCCAGCTCCGCCTCCAGCGCGTCGGGCAGGACCGTGCACCGCTGAGGCGGCAGCAGCCGCACCACCCCGGCGGTGCTGCGCCGGTGCACGGCGCGGGCGCGGGAACGGTTGGCGGCACGCCGCCAGCCGTCGGCGTCGCCGTCGACGAGCACGTGCCAGTCGGCCCCGAGGGCCTGCACGACGGCTGCGGCCAGCGGCAGCACGTGCTTGCCGCCGGCGGCGAGGACCACCGGGGTCGCGGTACCCCTGGACGGCTCTGCCGCCGCCGCGCCCAGCAGCGGTGCGAGCACGGCGGCGTCGGTCGCGCCCTCCACGACGAGCACCGGACACCCGTGGGTGGCCGCCGCGGCCGCAGAACGCACGAAGCCCGGGGGCAGCGCGGTGCGCGCCAGCCTCCGGGCCCGTGCGGTGCTCGTGCCGAGGAACGCGGCGACCTGCGCCACCACGTCCTCGGTCACGTCGTGCCGGAACTCCTCCAGGTCAGCCGACCTTGGGCTTGTCCTCGGCCTTGGGGTAGATCTCGGTGTTCTGGGCGGTGGTGATCAGCGCGTCCTCGGAACGCGTCTGGTTCAGGGCCACGGCCTGCACCGGCAGGAGCGCGTGCAGCGCCCAGTCGGTGAGCACCCGGACCCGGTTCGCCATGCTCGGCAGGGCGAACAGGTGGTAGCCGCGCGCCACGATCTTCGCGGGCAGACCCGTGAGCTCGACACCCAGCGGCTTGGCCACGGCGGTCAGCCCGCCGAGGTCGGCGACGAGGCCGAGGTCCTTGTGGACGTACTCCTTGGCCTGGCCGATGCCGAAGCTGGCGGCGATGTTCTGCCCGACCGCGGTGCCCTGGCGCTGCGCGTGCTGCGCGGTGGGCGGGGTGACCGGCTGGGGGCCGTCGGCCGGCTTCTCCTTGGCGAGGTCCGGCACGGCGGCGGCGTCACCGACGGCCCAGACGTCGTCGGTGACGCGCATCTGCGCGTCCACGACGAGCCGGCCGCGCTCCAGCGGCAGGCCGAGGGTGCCCATGAGGGGGTTGGCGATGATGCCGGCGTTCCAGATGAGGGTGCGCGAGGGCACCGGGGTGCCGTCGGTGAGGTTGATGACGTTGCCCTCGACCGAGGCCACCGACACGCCCAGCCGCACGTCGATGCCGCGCGCCTTCATCGCGGACAGCGCGTACTGGCCCAGGCGCGGCCCCAGTTCGGGCAGCACCGCGGGGGCGACGTCGATGAGCAGCCACTTGACGTCGTCCACGTCGATCTTGGACCAGCGGTCCGCGACGCGCTTGAGCCAGCGCTGCGTCTGGGCGACGATCTCGGTGCCCGTGTAGCCGGCGCCGACCGCGACGACCGTCATGCGCTCGGCGCGCTCGGCGTCGAAGCGCGGGTCGTCGGGCAGGGAGTCCGCCGCGTCGAGCTGGTTGACCAGGTGGTCGCGCACGAACGCGGCCTCGGTGATCGTCTTGACCCCGCGGGCCGACTCCGCCACGCCCGGGATGGGGAAGCGGCGGGTGACCGAGCCGGGCGCGAGCAGCAGCCGGTCGTAGGACAGGACCTGCGACTCGTCGCCGGTCCCCTCGGGCCCGTTGCGCGTGATGGTGATCGTCTTGGCCTCGACGTCCACCGACGTGACGTGACCGACGACCAGCCGGTGGCGCGGCAGCGCCTGGCGCAGCGAGACCGCGACGTGGCGGGGCTCGAGCACCGACGCGGTGACGTCCGGCAGCAGCGGGCTGTACGTGAGGTGGTCGGTGGGGCTGACGATCACCAGTTCCGCCGTGCTGGCGGGGAGGAGCTTCTCCAGCTTCTTGCCGGCGTACAGGCCGGCGAAGCCCCCTCCGACGATGACGACTCGCTGTCGATCGACCATGTAGGACACCTCTTGTCTCTCCGTCGCCGGGACCGTGGCTTCCCGTTACGGGAAGAATCCTTGCACGCTGCTCCCGCGGGGTTCAGCCCGGGACGCCCCCGGGGGCCGTTCCGGGGCCGGGCGCCACCCGCCCGGCGTCCCGTCCGGCGCCCGCGCGCCGCGCCGGGCAGCGCGCCAGGTGGTCGTCGACGAGGCCGCACGCCTGCATGGCCGCGTAGGCGGTGGTGGGGCCCACGAAGCGGAAGCCGGCGGCCTTCAGCGCCTTCGCGAGCGCGGTCGAGGCCGTGGTGGTGGCGGGCACGTCGGCGGGCTCGAGGGGTGCGGGCCCGGGCTCGGCGGGCGCGAAGGACCACACCAGCTGCGACAGGCCCGGGCCCTCCTCGGCCAGCCGCAGGGTGGCGCGGGCGTTCTCCACCGCGGCGCGCACCTTCAGGCGGTTGCGGATGATCCCCGGGTCGGCGAGCAGCCGGGCCTCCTCGCCCGGGCCGTAGCGGGCGACGCGCTCGGGGTCGAAGCCGTCGAAGGCGGCGCGCAGCGTCTCGCGCCGGCGCAGCACCGTGAGCCACGACAGCCCCGACTGGAACGCCTCCAGGCACAGCCGCTCGTACAGGGCGGCGTCCCCGTGCACCGGCCGGCCCCACTCGGTGTCGTGGTAGCGCTCGTAGAGGGGGTCGCCGGTGCCGAAGCAGCGGAACACCCCGCCGGCGTCGGGTGCGGTCGTGCCGGGTGCGGTCGTGCCGGGTGCGCTCGGGCCGGGGCTGGTCACGTCGCGCAGGGTGGCACCCGGCCCCGACACGTCGGCGGTGCGCCCGGTGGCGGTCCCGCCCGTGTCGGTGGGGGCCGGTAGCGTCCGCGACGTGCTGCGCATCCTGGTCCTCAACGGCCCGAACCTGGGCCGCCTCGGCACGCGGCAGCCCGAGGTGTACGGCACCACCACGCTCGCCGACGTCGACGCCTCGCTGCAGCGGCTCGCGCAGGAGCTGGGCGTGCTGGTGGAGCTGCGCCAGACCGACGCCGAGCACGAGATGCTCGCGTGGGTGCACGAGGCCGCCGACGCCGGGACCCCCGTGGTGCTCAACCCGGCCGCGTGGACGCACACCTCCGTGGCGCTGCGCGACGCCTGCGCGGAGCTGCGGGCGGGGCTGGTGGAGCTGCACCTGTCGAACGTCCACGCGCGCGAGGACTTCCGCCGGCACTCCTTCATCAGCCCCGTGGCGACCGGCGTGATCGCCGGCCTGGGGGTGGAGGGGTACGCGCTGGCGGTGCGCTTCCTGGCCGCGCGCCGCGCGTAGGCTCCTGGGGGCTCCGCGGGGGCGGGGCCCGGCAGCACAGCGGGTCAGCAGCACATCAGCAGCAGGTCGGCACGTCAGCGGGACGCGAGCACGGGAGACGCAGTGGTCGAGCACATGAAGTGGTGGGGCTGGGGCCAGGAGGGCGTGGCCTTCCACCACGAGGACAAGCCCGGGCTGGCGCCGTTCGCGCGCAGGATGGCCGGGATCGACTTCGACGCGCCTCCCGTGCGCGTGCCCGAGCTGTCCGAGCTGGACGTCCCGGCGTCGCAGGCGCCGGCGCAGCTGCGCGAGGCGCTCGCGGGCGCCGTGGGCGCCGAGCACGTCCACGACGACGACCTGGACCGCGTCGTGCACACCTACGGCAAGTCGATGCGCGACCTGGTCCGCATCCGCCGCGGCGACTTCGGCCGCCTGCCGGACCTGGTGGTCTACCCGGGCAGCGAGGCGGAGGTGGAGGCGGCGCTGCGCGTGGCGCTGGACGCCGACGCCGTGCTCATCCCCTTCGGGGGCGGGTCGAACATCGTGGGTTCCCTGGAGGCGCCCCGCGACGAGACCCGGCCGGTGGTGTCGCTGGACCTGGGTCGCCTGCGCCTGCTGCTGGAGCTGGACGAGACCTCGCAGCTGGCGCGCATCCAGGCCGGCGCCCTCGGCCCGGACCTGGAGGCGCAGCTCAACGCGCGCGGCTGGACGCTGGGCCACTTCCCGGACAGCTTCAAGCACTCCACCCTCGGCGGCTGGATCGCCACCCGCTCCTCGGGCATGCAGTCCGACCGCTTCGGCGACATCGCCGACATCACCCGCGCCGTGCGCGTGGTGACCCCCAAGGGCGTGGTGGCCACCCGCAACGTGCCGGTGCAGGCGGCCGGTCCCAGCGTGCGCGAGATGGTGCTGGGCAGCGAGGGGCGCCTGGGCGTCATCACCGAGGCCACCGTGCAGGTGCACCGGCTGGCGGAGGAGCGCGTCATCCAGGCGTACTTCTTCCCCGACTACGGCAGCGGGCTGAAGGCGATGCACGACATCGCCGCCTCCGATGCCTCCCCGAGCATCACCCGCGTCTCGGACGAGATGGAGACCCAGTTCACGCTGGCGACCTCCAAGAAGGGCAGCGCCCTCTCGCAGCTGCTCAGCAAGGGGATCAAGCTCTACGCCCGCCGCGGCAAGGGTTTCGACCTGTCGCGGATGTGCCTGTCGTTCATCGGTTTCGAGGGTTCCTCGCTGCACGTCAAGCGCAGCAAGCGCCTCGTGGACGAGATCGTCAAGCGCCACGGCGGGTTCGGCGTGGGCACCGGCCCGGGGACCCTGTACGACCAGAAGAAGTTCGACACCCCGTACATCCGCGACTTCATCCTGGACCGCGGCGCCTACGGCGACGTGTCCGAGACGTCCTCCAGCTGGGCGACCCTGAAGACCCTGCACGACGACGTGGTCGCCGCCGCGCAGAAGGCGTTCGCGGAGATCGGGACGAAGGGCTTCGTCTTCTGCCACCTCTCGCACAGCTACCACTCGGGGGCGTGCCAGTACTTCACCTTCGCCTTCCAGCCGCCGGCGGACCGCGACGGGCTGGAGGCCTACGACATCGTCAAGGGCGCCATCCAGCAGGCGTTCATCGACAACGGCGGCACCCTCTCGCACCACCACGCGGTCGGCCGCGAGCACAAGCGCTGGATCGCCGAGGACCTGTCCCCGGCGGGCGCGGAGGTCGTCCAGGCGTTGTTCGCGGGGGTGGACCCGGGGCGCAACCTCAACCCGGGCGCGATCGTCGACTGATCCGTGTCGCCAGGGCCGGCTCCCCTCCCCGGGCGCGGGGAGGGGAGCCCCTCGGGGCGTGCGAGCTCACGCCACGCGCAGCTCGGCCCACACGGTCTTGCCGTCCCCGCGCGGGCTGACCCACCAGCGCTCGGCCAGCACGTCCACGATGTGCATGCCGCGGCCGCTGAGCGCCTCGTCCCCCGCGCCGCGCGGCAGCGGGTGGGACGTCGAGCTGTCGTCCACCCCCAGGCACAGCCGTGCCGCGAGCGGGTCGTGCCGCACCGTCAGGGCGGTGCCTCGCCCGGTGTGCAGCACGGCGTTGGTGACGAGCTCGGAGACCACCAGTTCGGCCTCGTCGGCGATCCGCACCAGCCCCCACGCGTCGAGGGTGAGGCGCAGGTGGTCCCGGGCGGTGGCGACGGCGCGCGGATCCGCGGGCAGGCGCACCCGGGACTCGCGGCTGCCGGGGGCGGGGCCGGCGTAGTCGGCCACCAGCAGCGCGGCGTCGTCCGTGAGGGTGCCGGCGGCGGGCGCCAGCAGCAGCTCGGCCAGCTCGGCGGCGGGTGCGCCGGCGTGCTGCAGCAGCACCCGCTCGAGGGTCGCCACGCCGTCGTCGCTGCGCCCGCGGGGCCAGTCCACGACGCCGTCGGTGTGCAGCAGCAGCCGGCTGCGCCCGGTGAGCCGGTGCCGCGCGGCCGGGTAGGTGGCGTCGGCGGTGACGCCCAGCGGCGGGCCCGGGTCGACCTCCAGCGCCCGCGGGGGGCCGGGGGCGAAGAGGACGGGGGCGGGGTGCCCGGCGCTGGCGACGTCCACCTCGCCGGTGTCGGTGTCCAGGCGCAGCAGGCAGCACGTGGCGAACAGCTCGGTGCCGGCGGCCAGCAGCAGCTTGTTGGTGCGCTCCAGCACGGCGGAGGGTTCGTGCCCCTCGCTGACGTAGGCGCGCACGGCGGTGCGCACCTGCCCCATCAGGGCCGCGGCGGCGGTGCTGTGGCCCTGCACGTCGCCCATGACGAGGACGAGGGCGCTGGCGGTGCGCACGGCGTCGTAGAAGTCCCCGCCCACCTCGGCGCCGTCGGTGCCCGGCAGGTAGCGCGGCGTGAGGGTCACCGCGTCGTCCTGGGGCAGCGTGGCGGGCAGCAGACCGGTCTGCAGGGCCCGGGCGGTCTCGGCGTCCCGGCGGGCCCGTGCGAGCACCTCGTGGTCCTCGGCCTGGCGGCGGGCGCGGCGCTCGCGGTCGAAGATCGACACCACGAGGTCGGCCAGGTCGGCGAGGTCGGCGCGCTGGGCGTCGGTCAGCTCCCGCGGTTCGGGACCGAAGACGCACAGCGTGCCCAGGGCCAGGCCGTCGGGGGTGAGCAGCGGGGAGGCGGCGTAGGCGCGCACGCCCCCCAGGCGCCCGTCGACCCACGGGTTGGCGGCGAAGCGCACGTCGCGGCGGGCGTCGCGGGCGTGCACGAGGCCGCCGAAGCCGATGGAGTAGGCGCACATGGAGTCCTCGCGCGCGCACTCGGAGCGTTCGAAGCCCTCGGCGGCGAGCTGGCGCTGCAGGTGCTCGTCGATGATGTTGACGACGGCGTTGGGCAGGCCGGTGACGCGGGTGGCGAGCCGCACCACGGCCTGCAGCTCGTGCGGGGGCTCGGCGGTGACGTCGACGTAATCGCGCAGGGCCGCCAGCCGTGCGGCTTCCTCGACGTCGGTGGCCGCCCCGGTGGACCTGCCGGAGAGGCTGGGGTACACAACGGCAGGTTACTCGATGACTACTATCCGTTGTTCCTGTTCGCCGTGCTCCGGACGGGTGGTCAGTGACCGCTCCCGGGGTGGCGCCGCCGTGCCCCGCCGGGCATGGCGTTCCACGCCCGGCTCACCACACCGCGCGGCACCACGTCGAGCACCATGGAGACCGCCCGCCAGCGCCGCGTCGGCACGCTGACGGCCTTGCCGGCGAACAGGTCGTCCAGCGCCTCGTCCACCACGTCGTCGACCTCCAGCCAGACGCGCTGCGTCAGCGCCGAGCGCCCGCCCGAGCGCATGCCCGAGCGCGCGTGGAACTCGGTGCGCACGTACCCGGGAGCCACGACCGTGGCGCGCACCCCCGTGCCTCGCAGCTCGCCGGCCAGGGTCTCGGTGAGCACGATGACGTACGCCTTGGCGGCCGAGTAGTGCCCGCCGCCCGGCACCATCCCGGCCACCGACCCCACGTTCAGCACGTACCCGCGGCCCCGCGGCACCATCGCCCCCGTCGCGGCGCGCGAGAGCACCAGCACCGCCCGGCACAGCACGTCGAACATCCGCTCGTGGTCGGCCGGGTCGCCGTCGAACAGGCGCTGCTTGAGCCCGAAACCGGCGTTGTTGACCAGCACGTCCACCGGCCGCGCCGGGTCGGCCACGCGCTCGGCGACCCGCTGCAGCGCGGCGCGGTCGGCCAGGTCGGCGGCCAGCACCTCCACCGCCACCCCGTGCCGCTCGCGCAGCTCGGCCGCGCGCGACTCCAGGCGCCCGGCGTCGCGGGCCACCAGGACCAGGTCGTGCCCCCGCCCGGCCAGGCGCTCGGCGAAGCCGGCCCCCAGGCCCGCGGTCGCCCCGGTCACCAGGGCGGTGGGGCGCGCCCCGGAGGGCGTGCCGGGGGGTGTGCTGGGGGAGGCGGCGGGTGTGCTCACGGCGGGCGAGCCTACGCGGGCAGCGCGGCGACGCTGCGCCAGCGCCGCTGCGCCAGCAGCGCGACGAGGGCGGCGGTGAGCACCGCGCCGGCCGCCGTCGCCAGCGACAGCTGGGCGGTGCGGTGCTCCAACACCGCACCGGCGACCGCGTTGCCGATCGCCGCGCCCGCCGTGATCGCCGTGGACAGCCACGCCTGCGCCTCACCCATGCGGTGCACCGGCACCAGGTCGTCGACGAGGTGCTGCGCGGCGATGAGGTTGGGCGAGATGAACAGGCCGGTGACGAACAGGGTGGCCAGCAGCAGGGGCAGGGGCACCCCGCTGCCGGCGCTCGCCGCCAGCGCCACCAGCAGCGCGCCGAACCCGGCCATGGTCGCCACCAGGCGTGCCCGGTCCGCGCTGCGCCAGGAGCGGCCGCCGTACAGCAGGCCGCCCACCGCGCTGCCGCCGGCGATCGCGGCGAACAGCACGCCGAGCTGGTCGGCGGAGCCGAAGCGCTGCTCGGCCATGCCCGCCATCGACACGTCGAGCAACCCGAACCCGATGCTCATCGCGGCCATCACGGTCAGCACCGCCGGGATCCCCGCCGCGCGCAGCACGCCCAGGCCGGCGCCCGCCCCGACGGAGGCCTCGGCGCGGGCCGCGGGCGGCAGGCGCCGGCGCGGGCCCTCGCAGCGGCAGTAGGCGAGCGTCCCCCCGGCGAGCATGAGGGCGGTGACCACCAGCGGGACCACCGGCGGCCCGACGGCGAGCAGCAGCGTCAGCAGCAGGGGCCCGGCCACGAAGATCGTCTCCACGGCCACGGCGTCCAGGGCGTAGCCGCGCCGGCGCAGCCGCTCGTCGGGCACCACGGCGCGCCAGGTGGTGCGCATCGCCGGGCTCAGCGGCGGGAACGTCAGGCCCGCCCCGAGGGCCAGGAGCACCAGGACGGCCGCCGGGACCGCGGGCACGGCGATCGCCGCGGTCAGGGCCAGCAGCAGCGCCGCGCACGTGGTCGCCGTCGGCAGCAGCACCCGCGCCTGCCCGTGCCGGTCCAGGCCGCGCCCCCACCAGGGGGTGCCCACGGCGAGCCCCACGGCGAAGACGCCGGTCACCAGCCCCGCGAGGTCCCAGGCGTCGCGCTGGTCCCGCACGAGCAGCACCAGCCCCAGCGGGAGCGTCGCGATGGGCACGCGGGCCACCACGGACGCCGAGAAGGGAGCTGCCACCCGCGGATCGCGCAGCAGCGCGACGTAGCCCGCCATATCACCGTTCCAGTCCGCTCGGCCGGGGTCCACGCGCCCGGTGCCGGCGACCCCGCCGGCCCACGCAGCCTGCCACAGCCGCGCGGCCGCGCCCGGACCGGTTCAGGCGGCGCTGATGCGCGCGCAGCCGCCCCCGGCCGAGCGCGCCGCCGCCAGCGCCGCACCGGCCTGCCGCACCGCCTCGGCGGCCGTGCCGGCGCGCGCGGGAGCCAGGCTCGCGCCGACGCTGACGACCACGCCGGTGCCGGGGTCCGTGGGCGCCCAGCGCTCCGCGGAGTGCAGCAGCGCGTCGGCGGCGCGCTCCGCCGTCACCTCGGCGACGGCGGTGCGCAGGCCCGTCAGCAGGACCGCGTGCAGGCCGGGCGCCAGCGCCAGCCAGCGGTCCGCGGCGCGCAGGGCAGCGCGCATCCGTCGCTCCACGACCGTGCCGCACGGGGCGCCGGGGTGGGCGGTGACCTCCACCAGCAGCAGCGCGGTGCCCGTGCCCAGGCGGTGGTCGGCGTCCAGGGCGTGCTCCAGGGCGTGCTCCAGCGATCGCTGCGGTGCCGTGGCCGCGCCGGTGCGGGCGGGCGGCGGGAGCAGGGTGCTGGTCGGGGTCACCGAGGCTGCATCGGCCGGGCGGGGGGCCGCCTTGAGGACCCGGCCGCTGCCCCGCCCGTTCGTCCGACATCGTCGAACGGCCGTCGTTGACGCCCCCGGGGGCGGCTCCTAACGTCCCCGACCGCGGCGCTCGAGCCGTTCGTCGACTCAACGAGGAGTTCTCCATGGCCCAGACCAGATCGGCGGCCAGCGCGCCGCCCACCGTGCACCGCCGGCCCACCCTCGCGGGCGAGCTGCTGGCCGAGTTCGCGGGCACCGCGATCCTCATCCTCTTCGGGGTCGGGGTCGTCGCCCAGGTCGTCGCCGGTCAGAACGGCGGTGACGACTCGATCCACTGGGCGTGGGGCCTGGGCGTCACCTTCGGCGTCTACGTCGCCGGCCGCACCTCCGGCGCCCACCTGAACCCGGCCGTCACCGTGGCACTGGCGGTCTTCAAGGGGTTCTCCTGGCGCAAGGTGCTGCCCTACAGCGCGGCGCAGTTCCTCGGCGCCTTCACCGCCGCGCTGGTGGTCCGCTGGACCTACGCCGACGCCATCGCGACCGTGGACCCCGGCACCACCTACGACACCCAGGGCATCTTCTCTACCCTGCCCGGCGAGGGCGTCAGCATCGGCACCGCCTTCCTGGACCAGGTCGTCGGCACCGCCATCCTCGTCTTCCTGATCTTCGCGGTCACCGAGCTGCGCGCCACCCCGCCCGCGGCCAACCTGGCGCCGTTCATCATCGGCCTGATCGTCGTGGGCATCGGCATGGCGTGGGGCAGCAACGCCGGTTACGCCATCAACCCCGCCCGCGACTTCGGCCCCCGGGTGGCGTCCCTGCTCACCGGCTACTCCACCGCCATGCGCGAGCCGGGTGGCGAGTTCTACTTCTGGGTGCCGATCGTCGCCCCGCTCGCCGGGGGAGTCCTGGGCGGCGCGCTGTACCGCGTCCTGGTGGAGCGCCACCTGCCCGACCAGGAGGACGAGGAGCAGCCCACCGGCCGCGTCCCGGCCCAGGACGACTGACCCCGCGCCCGCGGGACACACCCCGAACCCCCTGCAGAGAGGCAGCACGAACATGGCGAACGGCAACGGCCCCCGGTACGTCGCAGCGGTCGACCAGGGCACCACGTCCACCCGTTTCATGGTCTTCGACCACAGCGGCAACGAGGTGGCCAAGTACCAGCTCGAGCACACCCAGATCATGCCGAAGCCCGGCTGGGTGGAGCACGACCCCGTCGAGATCTGGGAGCGCACCCGTTCGGTCATCCAGAGCGGGCTCCGCCAGGCGAACCTGTGCGCGGAGGACCTCGCCGCCCTCGGCATCACCAACCAGCGCGAGACCGCCGTGGTGTGGAACCGCCGCACCGGCCGGCCGTACTACAACGCGATCGTCTGGCAGGACACCCGCACCGATCGCCTGGCCTCCGCCCTGGACCGCGACGAGCGCGGGCAGAAGATCCGCCGGAAGACCGGCCTGCCGCCGGCGACGTACTTCTCCGGCGGCAAGGTGCAGTGGATCCTGGAGAACGTCCCCGGGGTGCGCGAGGCCGCCGAGCGCGGTGATGCCGTGTTCGGCAACACCGACTCGTGGCTGATCTGGCACCTGACCGGCGGTGTCCGCGGCGGTGTCCACGTCACCGACGTCACCAACGCCAGCCGCACCATGCTGATGGACCTGGAGACGCTGGACTGGGACGACGAGCTTCTGGAGATCTTCGGGATCCCGCGCTCGATGCTGCCGGAGATCAAGCCCTCCTCGTTCACCGCCGGGTACGGCAGGACCCAGGCCGACGGCCCGCTGGGCGGGGAGGTCCCGCTCACCGGGATCCTCGGCGACCAGCAGTCCGCCATGGTCGGGCAAGTGTGCTTCGAGCCCGGCATGGCGAAGAACACCTACGGCACCGGGAACTTCATGCTGCTGAACACCGGTACCGAGCTGGTGCGCTCCAAGGCGGGCCTGCTGACGACGGTCTGCTACCAGTTCAACGACGAGGAACCGGTGTACGCGCTGGAGGGCTCCATCGCCGTCACCGGATCGGCCGTGCAGTGGCTGCGCGACCAGCTCGGCATCATCTCCGGAGCCGCGGAGTCCGAGAGCCTGGCCCGCCAGGTGTCCGACTCCGGCGGCTGCTACTTCGTGCCGGCGTTCTCCGGTCTGTTCGCCCCGTACTGGCGTTCCGACGCGCGCGGCGCGATCGTCGGGCTGTCGCGCTACAACACGAACGCGCACATCGCCCGCGCCACCCTGGAATCGATCTGCTACCAGAGCCGCGACGTCACCGAGGCGATGTGCGAGGACTCCGGCGTGGCCGTGGAGGTCCTGAAGGTGGACGGCGGCATCACCGCCAACCAGCTGTGCATGCAGCTGCAGGCCGACGTCCTCGGCGTGCCGGTGTCCAAGCCCGTCGTCGCCGAGACGACCGCCCTGGGCGCTGCCTACGCCGCCGGCCTGGCCGTCGGGTTCTGGAAGGACACCGAGGAGCTGAAGGCGAACTGGAACGAGGGTGCCCGCTGGGAGCCCACGTGGACCGACGAGCAGCGCGCGGACGGCTACCGGGGCTGGAAGAAGGCCGTGCAGCGCACGCTGGACTGGGTGGACGTCGACTGACGCCCGCCGGGACGTGACCGCGCGCGGGCGGGGGCCCTCCCCGTCCGCGCGCACCCCGCGCCCACCGCGCGGGTGGCGGCGCCACGCCGCAGGATGGACGAGACGCTCGATCTGGAGGACACGACGTGGAGACCAAACCGCTGTCGCCGCAGGCGCGGCAGGACGCGCTGCGCGAGATGGCCGAGGGCGAGCTGGACGTGCTCGTCGTCGGCGGGGGCGTGGTGGGCACCGGCGCCGCCCTCGACGCGGTGACCCGGGGCCTGCGCACCGGCCTGGTGGAGGCGCGGGACTGGGCCAGCGGCACCTCGAGCCGCTCCAGCAAGCTCATCCACGGCGGCCTGCGCTACCTGGAGATGCTGGACTTCACCCTCGTGCACGAGGCGCTGCGCGAGCGCGGGCTGCTGCGCAACAAGCTCGCCCCGCACCTGGTGAGGCCGGTGCCGTTCCTGTACCCGCTGACCAAGCGGTTCGCCGAGCGCCCCTACGTGGGTTCCGGCGTGGCCCTGTACGACGGCATGGCGCTGTCCAGCGGCAACAACCAGGGTTTCCCGCTGCACCGCCACCTGACCCGCAAGGGCGTGCAGAAGGAGGCGCCCGGCATCCGCCGCGACGCCATGGTCGGCGCCATCCAGTACTACGACGGGCAGGTCGACGACGCCCGCCACACCATGACGATCGCCCGCACCGCCGCGACCTACGGAGCGCTGTGCGCCAACCGCACCCGCGTGAAGGGGTTCCTGCGCGAGGGCGAGCGCGTCGTCGGTGCCGTCCTGGTGGACCTGGAGTCCGGCGAGGAGATCCGGGTTCGCGCCAAGCAGGTCATCAACGCCACCGGCGTGTGGACCGACGAGACGCAGGAGCTGGTGGGCGCGCGCGGGCAGTTCAAGGTGCGCGCCTCCAAGGGCATCCACCTCGTCGTGCCGCGCGACCGCATCCAGTCCAGGACGGGGATGATCCTGCGCACCGAGAAGAGCGTGCTGTTCATCATCCCGTGGGGGCGGCACTGGATCATCGGCACCACCGACACCGACTGGGACCTCGACAAGGCCCACCCTGCCGCGACCAGCGCCGACATCGACTACGTGCTCTCGCACGCCAACGGGGTCTTGAAGTCCCCGTTGACGCGCGCGGACGTGGAGGGCGTGTACGCGGGGCTGCGCCCGCTGCTCAGCGGCGAGTCGGAGTCCACCAGCAAGCTCTCCCGCGAGCACGTCGTCGGCCACCCCGTGCCCGGCCTCGTCGTCGTCGCCGGCGGCAAGTACACGACCTACCGCGTCATGGCGAAGGACGCGGTGGACGTCGCGGTGGACGGCCTGGACGGCAAGGTGCCGCCCTCCACCACCGAGAACGTGCCGCTCGTGGGCGCCGAGGGCTACCACGCGCTGTGGAACCAGCGCCACCAGCTGGCCGCGCGCGCCGGCATCCACGTCGACCACGTCGAGCACCTGCTCAACCGCTACGGCTCGGCCGTGGACGAGGTGCTGGCGCTGATCGCGCAGGACCCCGCGCTGGGGGAGGTGCTGCCGCACGCCGACGACTACCTGAAGGCCGAGGTCGTCTACGCCGCCACGCACGAGGGCGCCCGTCACCTCGACGACGTCCTGGCCCGCCGCACCCGCATCTCCATCGAGACGTACGACCGCGGCACCGAGAGCGCCGAGCTCGTCGCGCAGCTGGTCGGCGACGCGCTCGGCTGGGACGAGGAGCGCCGCGCCACCGAGGTGCGGACCTACCTGGAGCGGGTGGCCGCCGAGCGCGCCTCCCAGGAGGAGCCCGACGACGCGGCCGCCGACGCGGCGCGCCTGCGCGCCCCGGAGATCGTCCCGGTCTGAGGCGCGCCGATCCCCGTCACGGGGCGCGGCGGTGCGCCGGAGCGCTGCGCGGGGTGGGCGATCCCGCCGACCGCCCCGCCGCGCCCGACGCCGCCTCCAGCGCCGCGTAGAAGGGGCGCAGGGCGTCGGCGACCGCCTCGCCACCGGGCCCCAGGGCCACGGCGTCGAGGTCGTCGGCGACGGTGCGCCCCGGGAGGCGGCGCGCGGGGACCAGTTCGGGCGGCTCGGCGGCGAGCAGGTGGAAGGCGGCCGGGTCCGCGTCGAGGTCGTCGGCGGCCGGGGAGGTGCCGGAGGCGGCGTCCTCCACCCTGCGCAGCAGCGCCGCCGGCGCGGCCCCGCGCAGCGCCAGCAGTGCGACGGGCTCGGCGTCCAGGTGCCCGGCCAGGGCGTGCGCGAGCGCGGCGGCGTGCTCGCACGGCCCGTCGCCGTCGTCGGGGCAGCTGCAGTCGGAGGTGACCTCCCCGGGCGCCGGGAGGAGGTCCACGCCGACCTCGGCGAGCAGGTCGGCCAGCACCGGTGGCACGTCCCCGCCGGCCAGCGGCGCGATGAGCAGCGGGTTCTCCACGAGGACCGCGACGAGGGCCTCCACCTCGGCGGGGCCGTAGCGGCGCACCCCCACCTCCACCAGGTACGGGCGGGGCCGTTCGCCCTGGACGCGGGCGGTGACGGCCCCGGCGCGCAGGCGCAGCTCGCCCACCGCGCCCGGCGCGACGGCACCGCGCCCGTCGCGCCAGCCGGCACCGGCCGCGGCGAGGGCGTCCAGCAGCCGCCGCGACCAGCGGGCGCGGGCGGGCCGGGGAGCGCGGGAGGCCCGGGTGCCGCGGAGGGCGCGGGGTCCGCGGGGGTCGGGGGGAGGGGCCACGGTTCAGTCCCCGACCGCGTCGGCGCCCAGGCGCAGCAGGTCGTGCAGCGCCTCGTCGTCCAGCTCGGTGATCCAGCGCTCGCCACCGCCGACGACCGAGCCGGCCAGCGCGCGCTTGCGGGCGATGACCTCGTCCACCTTCTCCTCCACGGTCCCGGTGCTGACGAGGGTGCGCACCTGCACCGCGCGCCGCTGCCCGATGCGGTGCGCGCGGTCGGTGGCCTGGTCCTCCACCGCGGGGTTCCACCAGCGGTCCAGGTGCACGACGTGGTTGGCGGCGGTCAGGTTCAGCCCCGTCCCGGCCGCGCGCAGCGACAGCAGCAGCACCGGTGGACCGTCGTCGCGGGCGAACTCGGCGACGACGGCGTCGCGGCGGGCGCGGGTCAGCCCCCCGTGCAGGAACGGCACGCGCCGCCCGGTGCGCTCGGACAGGTGCGGGGCCAGCAGGTGACCGAACTCGGCGAACCGGGTGAAGCACAGCACCTTCTCGCCCTCGGCGAGGGCGGTGCCCACGACGTCGTCGAGGACGGCGAGCTTGCCCGAGCGGTGCCGGCCGCGGTGCAGGACGCCGGAGCCGTCGCCGAGGTAGTGCGCGGGGTGGTTGCACACCTGCGCCAGCCGGGTGAGGGCCGCCAGCACCAGCCCGCGCCGGCCCTGGTCGTCGGCGTCGGCCAGGCGCGCGAGCACCCGGTCCAGCACCGCCCGGTACAGCGCCGCCTGCTCGGGCGTGAGGTTCGCGCGCACCGTCATCTCGAGGCGCTCGGGCAGGTCGGGGGCGACGGCCGGGTCGGTCTTGACGCGGCGCAGCACGAACGGGCGCGTCACCAGCGCCAGCCGCTGCGCCGGCGCGGTGTGGCCGAGCTTCTCCACGGGCACGGCGAACGTGTCGCGGAAGCTCGCGGCGCTGCCCAGCAGGCCCGGGTTGACGGCGTCCAGCACGGCGCGCAGGTCCTCCAGCCGGTTCTCCACCGGGGTCCCGGTCAGGGCGACCCGGTGCTCGGCGGGCACGGCCCGCACGGCGCGCGCGGAGCGGGTGGCGACGTTCTTGACGTGCTGCGCCTCGTCGAGGGCGAGGCGGCGCCAGTGCACGGCGGCGAGGTCGGCGGCGTCGCGCACGAGCAGCCCGTAGGTGGTGACGACGAGGTCGTGCGCCGCGGCCGCGCGGGCCAGGTCCTCCCCGCGTGGCCGCCCGGGGCCGTGGTGGACGTGCACGCGCAGCGCGGGCGTGAACCGGGCGGCCTCGGCGGCCCAGTTGCCGACCAGGCTCGTCGGGCACACCAGCAGGGTCGGGCCCGGCGGCGGGGAGCCCTCGCCGGTTCCGGTGCGCTCGTGCAGCTCCAGCGCCAGCAGCTGCAGCGTCTTGCCCAGGCCCATGTCGTCGGCCAGGACCGCGCCCAGCCCCAGGCGCGCCATGGCCGCCAGCCACGTCACGCCGCGCCGCTGGTAGGGCCGCAGCGCCGCCGCGAGCCCGGGCGGGTCCGGCAGCTCCTCGAGGTGGGCCTCGGCCCGGCCGGAGAGCACCTCGCCCAGCGCGCCTCGCGCGTGCACGCCGGTGACGGGGGCGGGCAGGTCGCGCGCCGAGCCGAGCCCGGTGAGCAGGTCCAGGACGGTGGTGCGGCCGTTGCCGCGCCGGCGCAGGAACTGCGCGCTGCGCCGCAGCGCCTCGCGGTCCACCTGCACCCACTCGCCGCGGAAGCGCACCAGAGGCTCGCGGGAGGCGGCGAGCGCGCGCAGCTCCGCCTCGGTGACGGGTTCGT
The DNA here is from genome assembly GCF_050871405.1 of Kineococcus esterisolvens. Taxonomy (NCBI): domain Bacteria; kingdom Bacillati; phylum Actinomycetota; class Actinomycetes; order Kineosporiales; family Kineosporiaceae; genus Kineococcus; species Kineococcus esterisolvens. The sequence continues at coordinate 32,871 of NZ_JBJLRI010000010.1, read as the reverse complement.
CGCCGAGCGCGGCGCGCCACTCGAAGGCGACGAGGTCCGCCTGCCGCAGCCGCGGGTTCGTCACCACCCCGGGCTGGGCGGAGCCGGCGTGCAGGGACAGGCCCACCGCGCGCCGGGTCCAGTGCCGCGGCAGCTGCAGGGCGATCCCGGCGGCGGTCAGCCGCGGGCCACCGACCTCGACGAGGTCCAGCAGGTCCTCGGCGCCGATCCCGACGTCGCCGTCGCCGGCGCCGGCGAGCAGCCGCTTCAGCGGCGGGTGCACGGCGGCCGCCTGCGCCGTGCGGGCCATCAGCAGCAGCACCGGGTCCTCACCGGTTCCGGGACCGCCCGCGGCGCCGGTCTCGGCGCGCACCTGCTCCAGCGTCAGGGCGAGGCTGGGTTCGTCGACGGGGCGCAGCCGCGCGTGCAGCCGCCACGGCGCGTCCTCGCCGGGCGCCGGTTCGAGGACCCGCAGCACGAGGTCGTAGCCGGACTCGTCGGCGCTGCGGTGCCAGTCGCGCACCCGGTGCGCCAGTGCCCGAGGCTGCGCGCCGTCGGGCACGGGGTCACCGGTGGCCAGGGCGCGCAGCCAGGCGGCGGGCGCAGGGGCGAGGCCGTCGAGGTCGGGGCGCACGTGGGAGGTGCGGCGGCTGACGAGCAGGTCGGCGACCGCGGCGCACACCTCGTCGACGAGTGCGGCGGCCGTCGGGACCGGCGTGCGCGGTGGGCGGGCCTCGGCGCGCAGGACGGCGGGCGCCAGCTCGGCCAGCGCGGTGCGCCAGCGCTGGTAGCGCTTGTCGGGCAGCGGGACCCACCGGGCGATCGCCTCGCCGCCCACCTCGCCCAGCGCGGGCACGACCGAGCCGGCGTCCACCGCGGCGCGGGCGCCGCGGGCCACGTGCGCCAGCCAGCGCAGCCCGTCGCCGGCGACGCCCGCCGCCGGTCCCGGGCCGGCGTCCAGCACCTCGGTGAGCACGTCCACGGCCGCGTCGCCGCGCAGCTCCACGACGGGCACGGCGACGGTGCGCAGCCGCAGGTCCGCCCGGGGGCGGGCGCTCGCGGCGGCGGGGCGGCCGGCGGGGGTGCAGGGCAGGTCCACGTCCAGCGACCGGACGGCGGGCCGGGCCAGCGCGGCGGCCAGGTGCACCGCCCGGGGCGCGCCGGAGGCCAGGGCGGCGAGGTCGGCGGGACGTGCCGCGCCGACCGGGCGGCGCGGTGCCTCCACCCACAGCGCCAGCGTGCCGGCACGCGTCCAGGTGCCGTGCACGCGCAGGCGGACGGGCGGCGCGGGGGAGCGGTCGGGCACGGCGAGGAGGCTAGGGGGCGCCGACGACACGGGGGCGACACCGCGGGTCCGGCTGCGGCTGCCCGGCGTCAGCAAGCGCTTTCCGATCGGGGGCGCCGGTGCTTGGATGGTTCGGTGACCGCTCCACCGCCGGACCGGGCCCTCGACGGGGACCGTCCGCTGCGCTCGGCCCTGCGACTGCTGGGCACCCACCGCCGCCGGGTGGCCGGTGCCGTCGCCTTCATGGTCGTGAAGGAGACGCCGCTGTGGCTGATGCCGGTCATCACCGGCCGGGTGATCGACGTCCTCGTGGCCGGCGGTCCCGTGCACCGGCTGTGGCTGTGGACGGCCGTGGCGGTCGTGGCCCTGGTCCAGAACTACCCCTGCATGGTGCAGTACACCAAGCGCTACATGGGGGCGGTGCGCACGATCGGCGCGGACCTGCGCAACGCCCTGGCGGACCGGCTGCAGAACCTCTCCATCGGTTTCCACACCCGCGTGAGCTCCTCGATCGTGCAGACGAAGGTCGTGCGCGACGTGGAGAACGTCGAGCTGATGTTCCAGCAGATCGCCCACCCGCTGCTCTCGGCGACGATGGTGGTGCTCGGCGCCGTGGCGATGACCGCGGTGACGGTCCCGCAGTTCCTGCCGTTCTACGCCCTGACGATCCCCCTGGCGGCCCTGCTGCGGTACGCCCTGGGCCGCCGCTCCCGCCAGCGCAACGAGGAGCTGCGCCGCGAGGTCGAGCGGTTCTCCGCCCGGGTGGGCGAGATGGCCACGCTCATGCCGATCACCCGTGCGCACGCCCTGGAGCGCACCGCCGCCGAGCGGGTCGCCGCCGGGGCCCGCGAGGTGCAGGAGGCGGGTCTGCGGCTGGACGTGCTCAACGGGCGCTTCAGCGCGCTGTCGTGGGTGAGCCTGCAGCTGCTGGGGGTGCTGTGCCTGGTGCTCGCCGCGTTCGCCTCCCTGACCGGCGCGCTGGAGATCACCCCCGGCCAGGTGGTGCAGCTGTCGTCGTACTTCACCCTGCTGACCGGTGCGGTGACGAACCTGCTGATGCTGCTGCCGGCCGGTGCGCGCGGCCTGGAGTCGATCCGCTCGATCGCGGAGGTCCTGGCCGAACCGGACCTGGAGGAGAACGAGGGCAAGCGCACCGTGCCGGCCGTGCGCGGCGAGCTGGCGCTGCGGGACGTGCGCTACCGCTACCCGGACGCCGCCGAGGACGCCCTGGACGGCGTCACCCTCGACGTGCGGCCGGGGGAGACGGTGGCGTTCGTGGGTTCCTCCGGCTCCGGCAAGTCCACGCTGCTGAACCTGGTGCTGGGGTTCGTGCGGCCCACGGGCGGGCGGTTCCTCGTCGACGGCGTGGACGCGGCCACCCTGGACCTGCGCAGCGTGCGCCGGCACGTGTCGGTGGTGCCGCAGGAGTCGGTGCTGTTCGAGGGCTCCGTCCGCGACAACGTCACGTACGGCCTGCGGGACGTCGGCGACGAACGGGTCCGCCGCGCCCTCGCCGACGCCAACGCCGCGGGCTTCGTGGACGCGCTGCCCCGGGGGTGGGACACCGTCGTCGGGGAGCGCGGTGCCCGGCTGTCCGGCGGGCAGCGCCAGCGGCTCGCCATCGCCCGCGCCCTCGTGCGCGACCCGCAGGTCCTGCTGCTGGACGAGGCCACCTCGGCGCTGGACGCGGAGTCGGAGGTGGCGGTGCAGCAGGCCCTGGCGCGCCTGATGCGCGGGCGGACCACGCTCGTCGTCGCGCACCGGCTCTCCACCGTGCGCGCCGCCGACCGCATCGTCGTCCTCGACCGGGGCCGCGTCGTCGAGGCCGGCACCCACGGGGAGCTGCTCGCCACCAGCGGCCGCTACGCCGAGCTGCAGCAGGCGCAGCGGTCGTGACCGGACCGACCGAACCACCGACCGGATCCCTGGAGGACGAACCCGTGGAGCACCTCGTGCAGGACACCGACCCCCGGGCCCCCGCCCACCTCACGGTGGACGACCTGGTCCGCCCGCTGAGCGCGGGTCCCTCGCCCCGGTTCGGCTGGCTGCCGCAGCACCCCGGCGGTGACCAGGTGCAGACCGCGTACCAGCTGCGCCTGCTGGACGCGGTGACCGGGCGGCTGGTGGCCGACACCGGCCGGGTCGACTCGCCGGAGTTCCAGCAGGTGCGCTGCCCCGTCCCGGACCTGCCGACCGGCGAGGCGTTCACCTGGACGGTGCGCACCTGGGACCGCGACGGCGCCGTCTCCCCGTACGCGCCCGAGGAGGGTTTCGACACCGCCCTGACCGACCGCGACTGGTCCGGGGCGCAGTGGGTCCGGCGGGTGCCCGCGCCGCCGGCGACGGGATCGGGCACCACGTCCCTGGACGCGTACGACGACTACACCCTGGCCCGGCTCGAGGTGGACGTCCCGGCCTCGCCCGTGGTGCGGGCGCGGGTGCACGTCGCGGCGAGCAAGCAGTACGAGCTGCACCTGGACGGCGCCGTCGTCGCCCGAGGCCACGCGTTCGGCTACCCCTCGGAGGGGTACTCCCAGACCACCGACGTCACCGCGCACGTGCGCGCCGGCACCCGCCTGGCGATCGGGGTGGTCCACCACTACTGGGTGGGCACCTGCCAGGGGAACCCCCCGGGTCCGGACGGGCACCCGTCGGGGTTCCTGCTGAAGCTCGTCGCCGACCACGCCGACGGCAGCCGCACCACCGTCGTCAGCGACGGGACCTGGCGCGTGGCGCGCGCCCCGCAGTGGTGCGCCCCCGAGGTCGACGACGTCCCCGGCAGCCCGCGCCGCTACACCGAGCGCTACCGCAACGACGACGCCGGCGACTACTGGGAGGAGTACGACGCCCGCGCCGAACCGGACGGGTGGGACCGGCCCGGTTGCGACGGCCGGGGCGCGAACTGGGAGGAACCCGTCGTCGTGGGCGAGCACCCGCTGCCGCCGCGCGCCGACGGGGCGCCGGAGTTCACCCGGCTGCACGCCCAGGAGACCCGGCTGGAACGCACCGAGCGCGAGGCGGTGTCGCTGACCCGCCTGCCGGACGGCTCGCTCGTCGCGGACCTCGGGCAGGTCGTCTCGGCCGTGCCCGTGCTGCGGTTCCGCCGCGGCGTCGCCGGCCGGCGGGTGCGGGTGCTGACCGGCTACACCCTCGACCCCGACGGGCGGGTGGCCACCGACCGCACCTCCACGCAGGGCAGCCGCACGTGGTTCGACCTCGTGCAGCGCGACGGTGAGCAGGAGGTGCGGCCCTTCACGTACTGGGGTTTCCGCTACGTGCAGCTGCCCGCCGAGGCGGTCGCGGGGGAGGAGCCGACCTCCGCCGACGTGCGCGCGGTCGTGCAGCACACCGAGGCCCCGCACCCGGCGGGGTTCTCCAGCTCCGAGCCGGTGCTGGACGAGGTGTTCGAGCTGATGCGGCACTCCGCACTGGTGTGCGCCCAGGAGCAGTTCCTGGACACCCCCACGCGCGAGAAGGGCCAGTTCACCGCCGACGCGATCAACATCTCGGCCGCCACCACGGCCGCGTGCGGGGAACGCGCGCTGACCCGGCAGGCGATCCGCGAGATCGTCGCCTCCCAGGCGCGGTACTGGTACGAGGGGGAGTTCCGCGGGCGCGTGAACGCCGTCTACCCCAACGGCGACGGCCCGCGCGACATCCCCGACTTCACCGAGATGGTCCCCGGGTGGGTGTGGCAGCACCACGTCGAGACCGGGGACCTCGAGCTGCCCGAGCAGGTGTACCCGGCGCTGGTGGAGATCGGCGAGTACGTGCAGCGCGCCACCGACCCGGCCACCGGGCTGGTCACGGCGCTGCCCGGGGGCGGTTCGCGCGGCCGGGAGAACGCCGTGTACCGGCAGGGCATCGTGGACTGGCCCGCCGCCGTGCGGTACGGCTACGACTGGGACGGCACGCTCGACGGGGTGCGCACGCCCGTGAACGCGTGGGCGGTCGACGCGCACGCGTCGCTGGCGCGGCTGGCGCGGGCGCTGGGCCGGCCGGCGCAGGAGGTGGCCCGGCACGAGGGGCGCGCCTCCGCGCTGGTGCGCGCGGTCAACGCCCGGCTGCGCCGCCCGGACGGCGTCTACGTGGACGGCCTGGCCCCCGACGGCACCCCGTCCGCGCACGCGGGGCAGATCTCCAGCTCCCTGCCGCTGGCGTTCGGGTTCGTGCCGGTGGCGGACGTCGCCGCGGTCGCCGACCACGTGCAGTCCCTGGGGATGAACCAGGGTCCGATGACGGCGCACCGGCTGCTGCAGGGCCTCGCCGCCGCGGGGCGCACCGACGCCGTGCTGCACCTGCTCACCGACCCGGACGCCGACGGCTGGGCGAACGTCCTGGCCCGCGGCGGCACCTGCTGCTGGGAGCAGTGGAACCCCGTGGACGACCAGAGCTACTCGCACGGCTGGGGTGCGCAGGCGGTCGTGGACGTGCTGGAGGTGCTGCTGGGTGTGCGCGTCGCCGCCCCCGGTGCCGCGCTCGTGGAGGTGCGTCCCCCGGTGTGCTCGCTGCGCAGCGCGGCCGGCACCCGCTGGACGCAGCGCGGACCGGTCGAGGTGCGCTGGTCGCGCGAGGAGGGCACCGGCACCGAGCTGGAGGTGCGAGTCCCGGTGGGGGTCCAGGCCCGCGTCAGCGTCCCGGCCGACTCGCGCGGTGCGCGCGGCGAGGGCCGCCCGCGCCTGCTCGAGGAGGGCGCCGGCCGCGTGACCTACCTCGTGGGCAGCGGGAGTAGCACGTTCGGCCGGGGTGTCTGAGGCGCCTCACGCCTCCTGGCGCGGGGATCCGGGGCGGGGGAGGTGCGGCGCGGTCTCGTCGAGGGCCTGCTGCACCCCCTCGGCCACCCGCAGCGCCAGCGCGCCGCCCGCGGCGGTGAGCACCGCGCCGGCCACCTGCCCCGCGGCCCCCAGCGCCTCGACGCCGCCCACGAACGGCACCACGGCCGCCGCGGCGGCGGCGGCCCGCAGCAGGACGCGACGCGAACGGGGGTGCGCGGTGAGCGCCGGCGGGGCCAGCGCCGGCAGCACCAGCAGCAGGGCGCCCAGCACGGCCGCGGCGGCGAGGAGCGTCCCGGGCGCGCTCACGGCGCCGGCGAGTGCCGTGGCCGCGTAGGCCGCCCCCCAGGTGGTGGGCAGCAGGCTCGGACCGCGCCGCGCACCGCCGCACCCGTCGTCCACGACCCCTCCCGGCTGCGAGGAGAACCCCGGGCGGTGCCCGGCGTCAAGGGCCCCGCACCCCCGGTTGCCGTGCCGGGCACGGTCCACCGGTCACCGTCGCGGCGCACCGACCGCACGGCGGGCAGGGCCTCCAGGACCGCGTGGTCCACCGGCGGCAGGGGGCGGAAGGTGAGGCTGTGCCCGGCGCCGTCGTCAGCGCCGGCGGCGGTGAGCTCGTCCGGGGTGCCCGTGGCGCGCACCCGCCCCTGGGCGAGGAGGGCGACGCGGTCGCACAGGTGCGCCACCTCGTCCACCTGGTGGCTGACCAGCACCACGGTGGTCCCGCCGCGGTTGACCTCGCGCACCAGCTGCCACACCCCGCGCCTGGCCGCGGGGTCCAGCCCGGCGGTCAGCTCGTCGAGGACGACCACCTCGGGCCGGCCCAGCAGGGCGAGCGCGACGGAGACGCGCTGCTGCTGACCGCCGGACAGCGCGCCGAACGCGGTGCGCTCCGCACCCGCCAGCCGCACCCGCTCCAGCACCTCCCGCCAGTCGGCCGGGTGCGCGTGGAAGGACGCGTACGGCGCGGCACCTCCCCCACCCGCAGCCGCGGCTGCACCCGGCGGCCTGCAGCTGGGCGCCGATCCGCTGCACCACCGCGGCGCGCTCGCGCACCGGGTCCAGGCCGAGGACGCGCACGCTGCCGCGGTCGGGTCTGCGCAGTCCCAGCAGGCACTCCACCGTCGTGCTCTTGCCCGCCCCGTTGGGACCGAGGACCCTGAACACCTCCCCCTCCTCCACGGAGAGGTCGACGTCGTCCACCGCCACCCTCGAGCCGTACTCCTCGTGCAGCCCCTGCACCTGGACCACCGGCACCGTTCCCACCTGCGTCGTCTCTGCGAACCCGCTGACGCCTCCGGGCCGGCGATCGGCCGGGCGTCACGGAGCGCTCGACGGGTGGGGGTGCCGGCCGCCGGGGTGAACCGGGGATCAGCCGTCCGGTGGACCCCGGGGCGCGCGGCCGGCGGCGCCGGCCTCACGCTCCGGCGGGCGCAGCCCCGTCGCGCACCACCCGGTAGCGGCACACCAGCACGCCGGTGGGTGCCGTCGTCGCGGACAGCAGCTCCAGCGGCCGGGCGTGGCCGTCGCCGGGGAAGACGCTCTTGCCGCCGCCGAGCAGGACCGGCTCCAGCGCGAGCTGGTACTCGTCGACGAGGTCGTGCTGCGCCAGCTGGGTGGCCAGGGAGGCGCTGCCCATGACCTGGAGCACGCCGCCCGCGCCGGCGCCGCCGTCCTCGCGCAGCGCGCGCACCGCGCCGATCGCGTCGTCGGCCGGCAGCAGCGCCGAGCCGCGCCACGTCAGGTCGGCGGCGGTGAGGGTGCGCGAGGCGACGTGCTTGGGGATCGCGTTGATCCGGTCGGTGAAGGCGTCGCCGTCGCCGGCCCGCTCGGGCCAGGCGGCGGCCATCGCCTGCCAGGTGCGGCGGCCGAACAGCAGCGCCTCCGTCTCGCCCATGAGGGCGTCGATCGCCCCGCCCAGCACTTCGGGGTCGAAGTACGGCATCGACCAGCCGCCGTGGGCGAAACCGCCCTCGGTGTCCTCCTCGGGCCCGCCGGGGGCCTGCACGACGCCGTCCAGGCTCGTGAACTCGCTGACGACGATCCTCACCGCTCTGCCTCCTCCTGTTCGTGCGCGTCCTGCCGGGGGTGACCGGCACGGCCCGGGGAACTCATCGGCGAGCCGGCGCGCGCTCGCGTCCTCACGCCCGGTCGTGGACCGTCACGGCGTAGCCGTCGGGGTCGCAGAAGGTGAAGGTGCGGCCGAACGGGCCGTCGGCCGGGGCGGTGAGGATCGGCGTGCCGGCGGCGGCCAGCTCGTCGTGCAGCCCCTGGGCGTCGTCGGCGTGCAGCCACAGCGCGACGCCGAACCCCGGGCGCGGGGTGGCGTCGTCCAGGTTGACGCCGGGCAGGGGCTCGCGCACGGCGAACGGGACGGGCGAGGTGTCGAAGACCACCGCGTGGGGCGGTCCGGCGGGTGAGCGGCGCAGGCCCAGGCGCCCCTCGTAGAAGGCGGCGGCGCGCTCCAGGTCGCGCACCTGCAGGGCCAGGAAGTCGGGTCCGGTCACGGTCACGTCGTGCTCCTCGGGTGTCAGGGTCTTGACACGGCGAGTGTGTGTCAAGCTCTTGACGTGAGTCAAGGAGAGACCGTGGGGTCCCTGGAGGAGTCGGTCGGCTACGCCCTCAAGCGGGCCGCCGCCGCGCTGCGCGGCGCGATGGACGCGGCGCTGCGGCCGCTGGAGCTGACGGTGCCGCAGTACGCGTGCCTGGAGCTGCTCGGGCAGCGACCGGGGTTGTCCGGCGCCGACCTGGCGCGCGGGGCCTTCGTCAGCCGCCAGGCCACCAACGGCGTCCTCCGCGGCCTGGAGGAGCGCGGTCTGGTCACCCGGCCCGGCGCCGCCCCGCACGGCCGGGCGCTGCCCGTCGAGCTGACCGCCGCCGGGCACGAGCTGCTGCGCTCGGCCAGCACCGCCGTGCGCGCGGTGGAGCGGCGGATGCTGGAACCCCTCGGCGACACCGGGCAACGCCGGCTCCGGCGGGACCTGGCCGCCTGCACCGCTGCCCTCGGCGAGCGGCGGGTCGAGGGGGCCTGACGCGCGGCGCCCCGCCGCCCGGCGCGGTGCCGGGCGACGGGGCGCGTCGCGGGTCGGGAGCCGGGTCAGCCGCGCCCGGGGTCGCGCCCGGAGTCGCACCCGGAGTCCTGGTCGGCCACGAACGAGGCCACCCACGCCATCGGCGCGTTCCAGTTGATCGTGATCTCGTTGGTCGACCACGAGCCGATGTCGTCGACGTAGCAGAACTGCGCCACGCAGCCGTCGGGGAACAGTGCCGCGGTGACCGGGTCACCGCTGGTGGCGGTGGGCGAGTACGGCCCGCCGGCCACCGTGCCCGCCGGCGGGTTCGGCGACGCCGGGTCCAGCTGGTTCGCGTACATCCGCGAGTGCTGGTTCTGCGAGAACACGTCCCCGTAGCCGGTGATGTAGGAGTTGTTCAGCGCGTTGCGCCCCAGCAGGTAGTCCGTGCTGCGCACCACCCCGTCGCGGTAGGCGTCCTTCCCCGTCAGGTCGAACGCGGTGCCCAGGACCTGCAGGTTCGACAGGATCTGCGCGTTCGACCCCCAGGCGTACTGGCCGTCCTCGGGGGCGTAGGCCTGCCCGAACGGCTGGCTCGCCCGGGCGGCGAGGAGGCGGTCGGCGGCCTCGGTCACCGAGCGCTGCACCGCGCGCAGTTCGGCCTTGTTCAGCCGGCTGGGCACGGTGGCCAGGTCCATGCGGGCCAGGGCGCCCACGTGGCCCCAGTCGAACCCGCCGGCGGGGAAGACGTCGGCGGTGTGGACGGGGGAGCGCAGGACGTCCTTGCGGAACTGCGGTTCACCGGTGGTCAGGTACAGCTCGGCGGCGGCCCAGTAGAACTCGTCGGACACGTCGTCGTCGTCGTACGGGCCGCTGCCCGGGTTCGGGTCGAGCGTCGCGTCGGGCGCCGGGGCGTACAGTTCCGGGTTCGCCTGCGCCGCGGCGTAGGCGGTGCGCGCCGTGGCGAGCAGGCGCTCGGAGAACGCCGGGTCGAACTCCGCGAAGAGGCGCGCGCCCTGCGCGGCGGTCGCCGCGACGTTCAGCGTCGCTGCGGTCGAGGGCCGGTACAGCACGCGCGGCTGCGGGTCGGCGGCCGGGTCCAGCGGCAGGCCGGTCCAGTCGACGTCGGCGACCTTGTGGAACACCATCCCCTCCAGGGGGCGGCCCGGCTGCACCTGCATCTTCAGGAACCACTCCAGCTCCCAGCGCGCCTCGTCGAGGACGTCCGGGACGCCGTTGCCGGCCTCGGGGATGCGCAGGGTGCCGTCGGCGAGCGCACCCCGGTCCGCGGTGGGGGCGTGCAGGCTGCGCTCGTACTGCTGCAGCAGCTGCGCGACCGCGATGCCGCCGTTGACGACGTACTTGCCGTGGTCGCCCGCGTCGTACCAGCCGCCGGTGACGTCGGTGGTGTAGTCGCACGTCCAGGGCTCGTCACCCTGGGCCACGAGGATCTTCTGCGAGTCGTCGTCCAGGTCCTGGCACGGCACCGCGGTGTCGCCCTGGTTCGGCGCCACGCCGACGTGGCCGGCCTCGCGGCCGTAGCCGGGGGCGAGCTCGTCGGAGATCGGGGTGCCGCTGCGGTTGGTGTAGAAGAACGTCATCGCGTCGTCGCGCAGGCGCTCCCAGGCGGCCTCGCCGATGTCGAACGGGTGGCTCGTCTCGCCGTCGGCCACGAGCGCGTATCCCGTGCCGCCCTCCGCGTAGCGGCTGAAGTCGATCGTGTGGACGTTCAGGCCCGCAGTGGGGTCGACGCCGCGCGGGGTCGTCGTCCCCTTCGCGACGGTGGTGCCCGCCGCGTCCTTCAGCTCCCACGGCAGGGACGTGGTGGCGTCGGTGACCAGCGTGGCGCCCTTGGGGCCGTCCGGCAGGTACGTCTCCTGGTTCACGCGCACGCGCGGGCCGGTCTCGGGCACGTACGGCGGCCGCTCGGCTCCGCCCTCCAGCACCACGTCGTCCACGCACAGCGTGTACCCGACGGGGTTGACGACGTCCTGCTGGAAGGCCAGCTGAGCGTTCGGGTAGTCGCGCTCGGCCGTGAAGTAGTACTCGTGGGTGCCGAACGCCGAGGCGAAGGCGGGCTTGTCGGCCGGCAGGAACTGCTGGTAGTTCACGTCGGCGCCACCCTGCACGACGACGCGCACCGGCCCCTCGGTGGCGGGCGTGGTGCGGGCGCGGAAGCTCAGCCGGTACGTCTGGCCCTGCACGAGCGGGACCTCCTGCTGGATCGCCGCGCTGTAGGGGTCGCTGGAGGCGGGGACGGTGGTGCAGCCCGCCCCGTCCTGGACGGAGGCGGTGGGGTAGATCGTCCAGCCCGTGGTGCCCTGGTCGAAACCGCCGTTGACGATCTGGTCGGCCGCCTGGGCCGTGGTCGGGGTGAGCAGCAGGCTCACCGGGGCGAGCAGCGCGGTGGCCGCGGTCAGTGCGCGGGCGCGTCGCTTGCGCGCGGGGTGCATCGGCACGTGGTCCCTCCTCGTTGAGAGCGCTCTCACAGCGCGCGGACAGAGTCACCTCGCCGGGGCCCTCCTGTCAACGCGAACGCGCGGCCGGCCTCGTCGCGAACACGCCCTTCTACGACACCGCCCTGGGCCTGTGCATGTACCTGGGCGGCTCCGCGCCCCTGCTGCTGGTCCTGGCCCTGGCGGGCTCGTTCGCCCGGCAGGTGCCCGACGCCGAGACCGCCGGCACGCTCCCGACCCGGACCCCCGCGTTCGCGGGGCTGCACGCCGTGGTCGTGGTCGTGGTCACCGGGCTGACCTTCTTCCCCGCACTGGCGCTCGGCCCGCTGGCCGAGGCGCTGACTGGAGCGTCGCATGAGCACCCCACCCTGCCCGGCACCGAGCGCGCGACCGGCGCTCCCTCCACGCCCTCCACGCCCTGCACCCCGCACCGGGTGGCCGGCGGGGCGTTCAGTCCCCACCAGCTCGTGCGCGCGCTGCCCGACGCCTTCCGCAAGCTGGACCCGCGGCACCTGGTCCGCACCCCGGTGGTGTTCGTCGGCTCCGTCCTGTCCACCGTGCTGGCCGCGGCCGACCCCTCGGTCTTCGCGTGGGTGGTCGTGGCCCGGCTGTGGATCACGGTGCTGTTCGCGAACCTCGCCGAGGCGGTCGCCGAGGGGCGCGGCCGCGCGCAGGCGGCCTCGCTGCGCCGGGTCAGCACCGAGACCACCGCGCGGCGCCTGGAGCGCGGCCGCGACGAGGTGCGGGTGCCCTCCTGCAGCCTGCGCCCCGGCGACCTCGTCGTCGTCGAGGCGGGCGGGACGGTCCCCGGTGACGGCGACGTCGTCGAGGGCGTCGCCAGCGTCGACGAGTCGGCCGTCACCGGCGAGTCGGCACCCGTCGTCCGCGAGTCCGGCGGGCGGCTGGTGGCGATGACGGGCGACGGCACCAACGACGGCCCCGCCCTGGCGCAGGCCGACGTCGGGGTGGCCATGAACACCGGCACCTCCGCCGCCAAGGAGGCCGGGAACGTGGTGGACCTGGACTCCGACCCCACCAAGCTCATCGAGATCGTCGAGATCGGCAAGCAGCTGCTCATCACCCGCGGAGCGCTGACGACGTTCTCCATCGCCAACGACGTCGCGAAGTACTTCGCGATCGTCCCGGCGACGTTCGTCACGACGTTCCCGCAGCTGGACCGGCTCGACGTCATGCGGCTGGCCACGCCGGAGTCGGCGATCGTCTCGGCGGTGGTGTTCAACGCCCTCGTCATCGTCGCGCTCATCCCGCTCGCCCTGCGGGGCGTCCGCTACCGCCCCACCAGCGCTGCCGCGCTGCTGCGCCGCAACCTGCTCGTCCACGGGCTCGGCGGCGTCCTGGTGCCCTTCATCGGCATCAAGCTCATCGACCTGATCGTCTCCACCGTCCCCGGGATCGGCTGACCACGTGCCCACCACCGCACCTTCCTCCGCGCCCTCCGCGCACCCCGCCCGCCCGCCCGCCCGTCCGCCTCGTGCCGCACCGCGCCGCCGGGCAGCTCCTGCGCGCCGACGGCCGCGTCGTCGGCTCCGCCCTGATCGGGCAGCCCTTCGACGGTGAGCAGTGGTTCCAGCCGCGCCCGTCCGCGGCCGGCGACGGCTACGACCCGCTGGCCTCCGGCGCCTCCAACCTCGGTCCCTCCAGCGCCGACCTGCTCGCCGCCACCGGCCAGCGCCGCGCCGAGGTCGCCGCCCGCGACGGCATCACCCCCGCCGACGTGGCTCCCGACGCGCTGACCGCCTCCGGTTCCGGGCTCGACCCCGACGTCAGCCCGGAACCGGCGCGCCAGCAGGTGCAGCGCGTGGCCCGCGAACGCGGCCTCGACGAGGCCGCGGTGGCCGCCCTCGTCGAGGAGCACGTGCGCGACCGGGCGCTGGGCTTCCTCGGCGAGCCGCGGGTGAACGTCCTCGAGCTCAACCTCGCGCTCGGACGGCTCACCGGCGGGGCGGGCTGAGACGTGGCCGGGGACGGCGTGGGGGAGGATCGCGGGGTGGAGCAGCGGAGCGGGGTGCGCCCGGGCGAACGGCACGACGAGCGCCGCCGGGGCCGGCTTCGTGTCTTCCTCGGAGCCGCCCCCGGCGTCGGCAAGACCTACGCGGCGCTCGACGAGGCGCAGCGCCGCGCCGAGCGCGGCACCGACGTCGTCGTCGCCCTCGTGGAGACCCACGGGCGCCGGTGCACCGCCGAGCGGCTGGAGGGCCTTCAGGTGCTGCCACGGCGCGTCGTGCACCACCGCGGCCACGAGCTGTCCGAGATGGACCTCGACGCGGTGCTGCGCCGCCACCCCGAGGTCGCCGTCGTCGACGAGCTCGCCCACACCAACGCGCCCGGCTCGCGCCACGCCAAGCGCTGGCAGGACGTGCAGGAACTGCTGGAGACCGGCATCGACGTCGTCTCCACGGTGAACATCCAGCACCTGGAGTCCCTCAACGACGTCGTCGCCCACATCACCGGTGTCGAGCAGCGCGAGACCCTGCCCGACGCGGTGCTGCGCGGCGCCGAGCAGGTGCAGCTGGTGGACATGACGCCGGAGGCGCTGCAGCGCAGGCTCTCCCACGGCAACGTCTACCCGGCCGGGCGGGTGGACGCGGCGCGCTCGAACTACTTCCGCACCGGCAACCTCACCGCCCTGCGCGAACTGGCGCTGCTGTGGCTGGCCGACCGCGTCGACGAGGGCCTGGAGCGCTACCGCGCCCAGCAGGGCATCGAGCAGACCTGGCCGGCGCGCGAGCGCGTCGTCGTCGCCCTCACCGGCGGCCCCGAGGGCTCCACCCTGGTGCGCCGGGCCGCGCGCCTCGCCGGCCGCGGCGCCGGGGGTGAGCTGCACGCCGTGCACGTCGCCAGCGGCGACGGCCTGGTGCGCAGCTCCCCGGCGCGCCTGGCCGAGCAGCGCACCCTCGTGGAGTCCCTCGGCGGCAGCTTCCACCGCGTCGTCGGCGACGATGTCGCCGGCGCCCTGCTGGAGTTCGCCCGCGGCGTCAACGCCAGCAGGCTCGTCGTCGGCGCCAGCCGGCACGGGCGGCTGGCCGCGCTGTTCCGCACCGGTGTCGGCGACGCCGTCGTGCGCGGGGCCGGGGCGATCGACGTGCTCGTCGTCACCCACGAGGAGCAGCCCGCCGGGCTGCGGCTGCCGCCGCGGGCGCGCGCGGCGCTGTCGGGCGGGCGCCGACTGCTCGGGTGGGTCCTCGCGCTGGGCGGCCCGGCGGTGCTGACGGCCCTGCTGGGCACGTTCCCGCGCCAGGACCTCTCGACCGACCTCATGGCGTTCCTCGTCGTGGTCGTCGCCGCCGCGCTCGTCGGCGGCCTGCTCCCCGCCGTGGCCGCCGCGCTCGTGGCGAGCCTGGCGGTGAACTGGTTCTTCACCCAGCCGACGGGGCGGCTCACCATCGCCCAGCCCGCCAACGCCGTCGCCCTCGGCGTGTTCGTCCTCGTGGCGCTCGCGGTCTCCAGCACGGTCGACCGCGCCGCGCGCCGCACCGAGCAGGCCGCCCGCAGCCGCGCCGAGACGGAGGCGCTGTCGGTGCTCACCCGCACCGTCATGGCCGCCGACGACCCGCTCGCCGAGGCCCTGGAGCACACCCGCACCACCTTCGCCGTCACCTCGGCGTCCTGGCTGGAACGCACCGCCCCGTCCGCGCCGTGGGAGGTGGTGGCCTGCGCCGGCGAGCCCGCGTGCTCGGCGCCCGCCGACGGGGACGCCGAGGTCGTCGTGGACGGCAGCGCACGCCTGGCGCTGCGCGGGCGCCTGCTGGCGGCCGACGACCGCCGCGTGTTGGAGGCGTTCGCCGCGCAGATCGCCGCGCTGCGCCAGCGGCAGCGGCTGCGCGCCGAGGCCGCGCAGGTGCGCCGGCTGGAGGAGGGCGACGCGGTGCGCGGTGCGCTGCTGACGGCCGTCTCGCACGACCTGCGCACGCCGCTGGCGACGCTGAAGGCGTCCGTGGACGGCCTGCGCGACCCCGAGCTGGTGCTGCGGCCCGAGGACGAGGCGGAGCTGCTGAGCTCGGTGGCGGAGTCCGCCGACCGCCTGCAGCAGCTCATCGACGACCTGCTGGACCTGACGCGGGTGCGCAGCGGCGTCGTGCGCCCGCGCCTGGTCGCCGTCGGGCTGGAGGAGGTCGTGGTGCCGGCGGTCGTCGCCGACACCCCACCCGGCCGGGTCCACCTGGAGGTGCCCGAGGACCTGCCGCAGGTGTCCACCGACCCCGGCCTGCTGCGCCGGGTGGTCGCCAACCTCGTGCAGAACGCCGTGCGCCACGGCGCCGGCGCGCCCGTGGAGGTGCTGGCCGCGGTCGCCGTGGAGGACTCCCGGCGCAGCGCCCAGGTGCTCGTCGTCGACCACGGTCCCGGCCTGCCGGGCGCGGCCAAGGAGCGGGCGTTCACGCCCTTCCAGCGCCTGGGGGACCGCTCCGGAGCCGGCCTCGGGCTGGGGCTGGCGGTGGCGCGCGGGCTGGCCGAGGCCGTCGGCGGACGTCTGGACGCCGAGGACACCCCCGGCGGCGGCCTGACGATGGTCCTGACCCTGCCCCTCGCGGGACCGGGGCCCCGGCTCGCGGACCCCGCGGCCGGGCCGGGGCCGGCCGTGGGGGCCGGCGCGTGAGCCGCGTCCTCGTCGTCGACGACGAGCCCGGTCTGCGCCGCGCGCTGGCCATCAACCTGTCCGCCCGCGGGTGGGAGGTCACGGCCGTCGGCGACGGCGCCTCCGCCCTGGAGGCCGCCGCGAGCAGCCCCCCGGACGTCGTGCTGCTGGACCTGGGCCTGCCGGACCTGGACGGGTTGGACGTCATCGCGGGGCTGCGCGGCTGGAGCGACGTGCCGATCATCGTGCTGACCGCCCGCACCTCCTCCGCGGACACCGTCGACGCCCTGGACGCCGGCGCCGACGACTACGTCACCAAGCCGTTCGCGATGGACGTGCTGCTGGCCCGCCTGCGCGCCGCGGTGCGCAGGCGCGGCGCGGGGGAGGCCGCCCCCGAGGTCGTCGAGGCCGGTGCGCTGCGGGTGGACCTGGCCCGGCGCACCGTCACCCGGCACGGGGAACCGGTGAAGCTCACCCCCACCGAGTGGCACCTGCTGCAGGTCCTCGTCGCCGGCGCCGGCCGGCTCGTGACCCAGACGGAGCTGCTCAAGGAGGTGTGGGGACCGGCGTACGGGCGGGAGACGAACTACCTGCGGGTGTACGTGGCGCAGTTGCGCCGCAAGCTCGAGGAGACGCCGTCCGCGCCGCGCCACCTCATCACCGAACCCGGCATGGGGTACCGCTTCGAGGTCTGAGCACCGCTGCGCGGCCCGCCGCGGACCGTCCGCGGCGGGTGGGCGTCAAGGACGCGTCAAGATGCGCGGCGGACGGGCGGCGGGCGCGCCGGTCGCCCCGGGCGCGCGCCTACGGTGCCCGGGTGAGCGTGCTCGACCCGGGACGGCGCCGCACCAGCGGCTCAGCGACGGCGCGGCGACGGCCGGGGCCGCCGGCGCGGCTGCGCCCGGCGCAGGCGGTGGTGGCCGGGTTCGCGCTGGCCGTCGTGGCCGGGACCGTCCTGCTGATGCTGCCGGTGGCCAGGGCCGGTGGTGGTTCCGCCGGCCTGCTCCAGGCCCTGTTCACCGCGACGTCGGCGGTGTGCGTGACCGGCCTGGTGGTGGTGGACACCCCCACGTACTGGTCCGGGTCCGGGCAGGTCGTCATCCTCGTCCTGATCCAGGTCGGCGGGTTCGGCATCATGACCCTGGCGTCCCTGCTCGGCCTGCTCATCTCCCACCGGCTGGGGTTGCGCTCCCGGCTCACCGCGGCGGCGGAGACCAAGAGCCTGAGCCTGGGGGACGTGCGCACCGTCGTCGTGGGCATCGTCCGGGTCAGCCTCGCGGTCGAGGCCGTCGTCGCTGCGGTCCTGGCCGTCCGCTTCGCCACCGCCTACGACGAGCCGTTCTGGCGCTCGGTGTGGCTGGGGGTCTTCCACTCCGTCTCCGCGTTCAACAACGCCGGCTTCGCCCTCTACAGCGACAGCCTCATCGGTTTCGCCACCGACGCGTGGATCTGCCTGCCGATCGTCGCCGCGCTCGTCGTCGGCGGCCTCGGGTTCCCGGTGCTCTTCGAGCTGCGCCGCGCGTACCGCCGCCCGCTGCGGGGCAGGGCCCGCACCGGGCTGAGCATGCACTCCAAGGTCACGTTGTGGGGGACGGCGGTGCTGCTGCTGTGCGGCACGCTGTTCGTGCTGGTCGCCGAGTGGCGAAATCCCGGCACCCTCGGCCCGCTCAGCGTGCCCGGCAAGCTGCTGGCCGGTTTCGTCCAGGGGGCCATGCCCCGCACCGCCGGTTTCAACAGCGTCGACATCGCGCAGATGAACACCGGCACGTGGCTGGGCACCGACGTGCTGATGTTCATCGGTGGCGGCAGCGCCGGCACCGCCGGCGGCATCAAGGTCACCACCTTCTTCGTGCTGCTGTTCGTCATCAGGTCCGAGGTCCGTGGTGACGACGACTCCACCGCGTTCGGCCGCCGCATCCCCACCGGGACCCAGCGCCAGGCCATGACCGTCGCGCTCCTGGGGATCGCGGCCGTCGTCGTCCCCGCCCTCGTGTTCGCGATGACGACGCCGTTCAGCCTGGACCAGGTCCTGTACGAGGTGGTGTCCGCGTTCGCCACCGTGGGGTTGTCCACCGGAATCACCGCCCAGCTGCCCGCCCCCCACCAGCTGGTCCTGGTGTTCCTGATGTTCCTCGGACGGCTGGGGCCCGTCACCCTCGCCACCGCCTTGGCGCTGCGCCACCGCGAACGGCTCTACCGCCTGCCGGAGGAGAGGCCCGTCATCGGCTGAGCCGGTGCCCCGCGACCCCCGGCCGCCGGCAGCGGTGACCCCTGCCGGCTCCCGGCCCGAGGCGGTGCACCTCAGACCGGTGGCTGCGGGTCGTACGCGATGCCGCGGCGCACCTCGCGGGCGCGGTCGCTGCCGGCCAGGCGGGCCACCAGGTGCAGGGCCATGTCGATGCCGGCGGAGACGCCCGCGGAGGTGACGACGTCGCCGTCGTCGACGAAGCGCTCGTCGTCGCGCACGTCGATGCTCGCGTCGAGTTCACGCAGCAGCGCGAGCGAGCTCCAGTGCGTGGTCGCCGGCCTGCCGGCCAGGAGGCCGGCGGCGGCGTAGACGAGGGCCCCGGTGCACACGCTGGTCATCAACGGCACCGCGACGCGCTGGCGGCGCACCCAGTCCAGGTGCTCGGCGTCGTGCAACTGCGGGCGGGTGCCGCGACCGCCGGGGTGCAGCAGGACCTCGAGCGGTGGCGCGTCGGCGAAGGAGTGGTGCGCGGCCACTGTCAGGCCCTTGGAACAGGTCACGGGGTTGCCGTCGCGCGAGAGGCACACGACGGCGTAGCCGTCCTCGGGGTGGGTGCGCGTCCAGTGCGCCAGCACCTCCCACGGCCCGACGGCGTCGAGTTCCTCGACGTCCTCGAACAGCACGATGCCGATGTGCCGCGGCGGTGCCGCCACGGGCGGGGGTGCGCCCGTGGCGGTGGGGTGATCGGTCATGGCGGTCAGTCTCGGGCGGTCGACCAACCTCCCGACAGTGGCAGGGGTGTCAACTGGGGATAGCTTCCTGCCATGAGCCGTGCCCGGAGCGAGCCCTGCGCGCGGGACGGCGCTCACCGCGTGGCGGTCGTCGTGCTGCCCGGTGTGCGCCCGCTGGACCTGGGGATCCCCGCGCAGGTCTTCACCGCCCGTCCCGGCTCGCCGTACTCGGTCTCGCTGTGCGCGGCGCGTCCGGGGCCGGTGGCCTCCAGCGCCGGCTTCGACGTGCTCGTCGAGCACGGGCTGGAGGTGGTCGCCGGGTGCGACACCGTCCTGGTGCCCGGCTACGACACGGCGCAGCCACCACCGCAGGAGGTCCTGGAGGTCCTGCGGACCGCGCACGCGGCCGGCCGGCGGGTGGTGTCGATCTGCACCGGGGCGTTCGCCCTGGCGGCGGCGGGAGTGCTCGACGGGCTGCGGGCGACCACCCACTGGGACAGCGCCGAGCGCCTGGCGCGGATGCACCCGAGCGTCGAGGTCGATGCCGATGCGCTCTACGTCGACCAGGGGAGTGTCCTGACCTCGGCCGGGGTGTCGGCGGGCATCGACCTGTGCCTGCACCTGGTGCGCAGGGACCGGGGTGCCGCGGCCGCCAACGCCCTGGCGCGCGCGCTGGTGGCTGCCCCGCACCGAGAGGGCGGGCAGCGGCAGTACGTCGAGCACCCCGTCGCCGTCAGCAGCCGGACCTCCCTCGGCCAGGTGCGGGAGCGGGCCGTCCAGCAGCTCGCGCAACCGTTGACCGTGGCCGAGATGGCCGGCTGGGCCCACCTGTCGCCGCGGACGTTCGCCCGCCGGTTCCTCGCCGAGACCGCCACCACCCCCAAGCAGTGGCTGCTGTCGGTGCGCATCCAGCGGGCCCGGGAGCTGCTGGAGACGTCGGACCTCGGCGTCGACCGCGTCGCCTCCGCCGTGGGGCTGGGGACCGTGGCCAACTTCCGCGCCCACTTCCGCCGGGCCACCGGGCGCACCCCGGCCGCCTACCGGTCCAGCTTCAACGCGACGGCCGCCGTCGACGGGCGCTGAACGGCGCACCGCCGACCTCGTGCTCGTCGGGACGCCGGTTCGCCGGGGTGCCCTGCCGGCGGTGCACCCGCCAGGTGCTCAGGCGCAGCGCCTGGGTCCCGGACTCGCCGTCTTCGACGTGCCCGCCCGGCAGGGTCCAGCGGCCGGGGTGGGCGCGGCCTGTGCGGCTGCGCACTCCACCGCTCAGGCGTTGCTGCTCGACGTGGGGGTGACGACGGCGGAGGCGTACGTCGGGTCGGGTTCGATGGGGGTGATGACGTCCACCAGGACGTCGTCGGGGGCGGCGAGGATGAAGTGGCGCTGCCCGAACGGTTCGGAGCGCAGGTCCAGCACCGCGGTCAAGGGCCCGTTCAGCACGAGCCGGCGGTACTGCTCGTCGACGTCGCCGACTTCGAGGTTGACCAGCAGGGCGCTGGTGGGCCGGCGGTGGGTGACCGGGACGGTCTCGTGGTCGGCGGCGACGATGCCCAGCTCCCACTGCTGCAAGCGCAGGCTGACGTACCAGCCCGAGTCGAAGGTGGTCTCGAAGTGGAAGTGGGTGCGCCAGAAGTCGGCGGAGGCGGCGACGTCGGAGCTGAGGAGGACGGGGTAGGCGCTGGCGATCCGCACGTTCTGCTCCTGGAGCGATCGGGGAACGGGTGTGCCTGTAACATTTACATACAGACAGTCCGTATGTAAATGGTCTTCGCCGGGGAGCGCGGTGGACCGGGGAGGAGCAGGGGTGCGCACCACCAAGGCGCAGAGCGAGGCCACGGCTGCCGCGGTGCTGGACGCTGCGCAGCGCTTGTACGGCGAACGCGGCTACGCCGACGTCGCCCTGGAGGAGATCGCTCGCACCGTCGGGGTGAGCCGCGGCGCGCTCTACCACCACTTCGGCAGCCGGGAGGGGTTGTTCACGGCGGTGCTGGAGAGGGTGCAGCAGCAGGTCGCTGAGCGGGTGCAGGAGGCGGCGCAGGCCGCTGGTGAGGACGCCTGGGAGCAGCTGGTGGCCGGTTGCCGGGCGTTCCTGGTCGCCAGCACGGCGCAGGAGGTGCGTCGGGTGCTGCTGGTGGAGGCGCCGGCGGTGCTCGGCTGGGCCCGGTGGCGTGAACTGGACGCTCGTCATTCCCGGCGCCTGCTGCACGAGGGGGTGCAGGAGCTGCAGCGCGCCGGGCGGTTGCACGGCGCCCGGGCGGGGGCGGTGACTGCCGTGCTGTCCGGCGCCATGGACGAGGCGGCTTCCTGGGCCGCGAGCCGCCCCGACCCGGCCGCGGCCGTGGACCAGGCGTGGGAGGCGCTGCAGGTGGTGCTGGCGGCACTGCGCACCACCCGCTGACCGGTCTGCGACACCGGCGGGTCGGTCAGGGATGACCACGCGGACGGCGAGGTCTTCGACCTGTGGGCGGGTGGACGACCGCGCGCGGACCGGCGAGAGCGCGGTGCCTGCGGCACGTGCGTGAAGTCGTGGTGGCCGATGAAGGTGGTGGTTGCGGCGTGGGCTCAGCCCGACTTGGCCACGAACCGTGGAGCTGTGACGCGGACGGTGAACGTGCACGAGGCGAAGGCGCACCTGTCGCGCCTGCTCGAAGCGGTCGAGCGGGGCGAGGACGTGGTGATCGCCCGCTCGGGCAAGCCCGTCGCCCGCCTGGTGCCGGCCCGCTCCCGCCGAGCCCGCCGTCCCGGGTCCCGGGAGGGGCGGGTGGCCATCGCCGCCGACTTCGACCGCACGTCCGGTGAGCCTGCTGCTCGACACCCACGTGCTGCTGTGGTGGCTGACCGACGACGAACGCCTTCCGGAGCGCATGCGCGACGCCGTGGCCGACGACGAGAACGAGGTGCTCGTCTCGGCGGCCTCGGCGTGGGAGGTGTCGATCAAGGCGGCACTGGCCGAGCTGACCGTGCCGGAGGGTCTGCGCGCGGAGCTGCAGCAGCAGGGGTTCACCGAGCTGCCGGTCACCGTGGAAGACGCTCTGGCCGCCGGCGCCCTGCCGCGTCACCACGACGACCCCTTCGACCGGATGCTCATCGCGCAGGCGGCCCGGCGGGCGCTGCGGCTGCTCACCGTCGATCGACGGTTCGACGACTACGACGTCCGGCTCCTGTGGTCGATCGCGCCCACGAGTTCCCGCTCATCGGTGATGATGCTCAGGGGAGCGACGAGGCCGGTACGGCGGAGTGGGTCGAGGAGGAGTTGCCCCTGCGCAACCCCTACCTGGGGCGGTTGAAGTTCGCTGCTGCCCTCGCGCTGGTCCTCGGCAGTTTTCTGGTGCTCATCGGCCTGGGCTCGCAGTGGTGGCCCGGTGCCGTGCTCGGCGCTGTGGTGATCGTGTGGGCTGGTGCGGCTGCCCTGGCCTACTGGGTCCTGGGTGCCCTGTTGTGGAGCCGGCGCGGCTGATCCTCTGCGACCGCTCCTCGTGTCACGGGGGCAGCGACATCGACAGCGGCTCGCCTGTAGGCAACCGGTCGAGCGCGCAAGGCGGCATGACCGTGCGATCGCTGTAGCGGCCCCTCGCGAAGCGGGCCCTTGGGAAGCCGGATCACCCCTGCTCAGGCCGGGCCGTTGGTGAGTCGTAGCAGCCGCGGGGTCAGCACTGTGCTGGCGATGGCCACGACGCTCACGACGCCTTGCCCGATCGGGGCCAATGGGCCGCCGAGGCCCAGGGCGTGGATGGCGTAGCCGTTCGCGGCCGCGTCGGTGAGCGGGATGAGCGGGCCCAGGAGCAGACCGGCGCGGCGGCGGCGGGCGATGAGGACCGCGACCAAGGGGTCCAGGAGGAGCAGGGCGCTCCAGTACGTCGCGAGCCAGCGGGGGGCGTAGGCGTAGGGACTCCAGCCGCCGGTGAGGAAGTCCAGGAGGTGCTGCAGGCCTCCCCAGGCCAGCAGCAGCACCAAGGCGGTGGCGGCTGCTTGCACCCAGCGTGGTTCGCGGGCCCACCGCTTCGACAGCACGTGATGAAGCCTGTCAGCGTCGGGTTGGACAAGGAGCGGGGCCCAGGTCGCCCGCCGACCGCGCGCGGACGACGGGATGACTGCGCGCTCCGCGCACCGCGCCATGACCGCGACGTTGCTCGGCCCTCAGTCCTCGTCGAAGGTGAGCGTCAGGCTGCTGCTGTAGGCGCTGCTGTTGTGCTGGACCACCGGGTCGATGGGCGCAGTGTCGGCCGGCCACATGCGCACGGCCCGGTAGGCGAAGCCGTCCTGCTGGACGTGCTCCCACTCGAGCATGTACTCGTCTCCGGGCTGGACGTCCCAGGGACCGGGCCTGGCGATGCTGGAGAGGTGAGCCCAGCAGCCACCGGGGGTCTCGGGGCTGTCGAGGACGCCCCAAGCTCGGTCGGTGTCCCACCTGCGGATCGTCGCCAAGATCGCCATGAGCTCAGTGTGCTGCCGATGGCCGTCCCCTCGTCTCCATCACGTCATGTGCGGTAGATCGAGGACGGGTCCAGCAGTCGCCAGCCAGGCTCTCGCACGGTGACGAGGAAGTCGTTGCGTGCTGGCGAGGTGACCGTCTCCCCGGTCCACGGGTCCTCCAGGTGGTCGTCGTCCTCCCCGTAGCCGCACAGCGCCGCTCCACTGGGTACCCGGAGGATTGGTCGGGCGCTTCCGTCGTCGTGGACCACCTCGATGTCGACCACCCGCCCTCGGATGCGGTGGGTGGGCTGGAAGGTGTCGAGGTCGTGGTGGGTCTCGATCAAGCGCGGTGGCGCAGTGGACCCGGTGCTGGATCCGGGGAGCAGGACGCATGCGAAGTCGACGACCTCGTCGCGCTCGATGGACGGTCCGCAGCACTCGTGCTCCCAGCCACCGACTTCGACGACGACGTCCATGCTGCGAACCTACGGCGTCGGCCGACCGCGAGGATCGATGAGGAACCCTCGTCCCGGCAACGGTCGGTCATCGGCAAGACCGTGAGGTCGCCGACGTCCACGACAGTTGCTTGTCCGTGCGTTTGTGGCGTCAGTCCTCGGCCGTCTCCAGCAGGCGGTGGATGGCGCACCGGAGCTCGGGCAGGTCCTGGGTGACGGTGGCGGCGACGATGGAGTGGGTGGTGTCGAAGTATCGGTGGGCGAGGTGGTCGCGCATGCGGGCGATCTCCGACCACGGCAGGTCCGGCTCGCCGGCCAGCACCTCTTCCGGGATGGCCTTGACCGCCTCGCCGATCTCGATCAGCCGCACCCGTACCGCGTCGAAGACCAGGCCGTCGCTCAGGTCGCCGCGGCGGGTGTGGGCGTCGATGGCGTCCAGGGCCGCCTGCACGTCCAGGAAGCGTTGCCGGGCGTGCCGGCTCACGCGGGTCCCGCCTCTTGCACCACGGTCCTCGTGGTGCTCACAACGCCACCAGGTCCGCTTCCACGATCGCCCGCACCTCGGGCTTGAGCCCGTCCTCGGGAACCAGGTCGACGGGTGCCCCCAAGAGGTCTTCGAGCTCCCGCCGCAAGCGCCCCAGGGCGAACAGTCCTGCGCCGGCGGGGAGGTCGACGAGCAGGTCGACGTCGGAGTCGGCGCGTTCACTGCCGCGGGCGGTGCTGCCGAAGACGTGCACGTGCTGCACGCCGTGGGTCGCCGCGATGGTCTTGACCTTGCGGCGGTGCCGGCGCAGGCGCTGACCCAGGGGCCCGGACAGCGGGGCGGTGGGCGGGGAGGTGATGGGGGTCAGTGAGGCGTCGAGCGCGTGGCCGCTGGCGCGCAGCAGGTGCAGCAGTGTGGGCAGGGAGGGTTGACGCTGCCCGGACTCGTAGGCGCTGATGACGCTCTGGGTCACTGCGGCGCGCTGCCCCAGCTGAGCCTGGGTGAGCCCGGCGCGACGGCGTGCCTCTCGCAGCAGCTCAGCAGCGGACTCGATGACGGGCATGTCTTCAACATAGCGGATCGTCGATGCTCGTCCGCGCTCGAGAACATCCTGAGATCGGCATCTCAGGACGTCGCCGCCTGCCCATGATCGCGCCCGGTGCGCGGGATGACCGCGAGGTCGGCCGGTCAGGCGGGAAAGCTGACGGTCAGATGCCTCCCTCCTGGTGATCTTGTGTCGGTGGATGGTGCAGAGTCTGGTCATGGCTTTCCCGGACCCGACGCAGCAGCTGCTCGTCCGCCGCTACACGGCGGCTGACTCGGCGGCCACGTGGCGGGTCTTCCACGACGCGATCCACGGCACCGCCAGCCGCGACTACACCCCGCAGCAGGTCCAGGCGTGGGCTCCCGAGCGCACCGACTTGGACCGTTGGAACCAGGTCCGCTGCGCCGCGCACACCCTCGTGGCGTGCCTGGACGAGACGGTGGTCGGGTTCAGCGACGTCACTGACGACGGCGAGGTGGACATGCTGTTCGTTCACCCCGACGCCGGCGGTCGTGGAGTGGCCCGCGCACTGCTGACCCAGGTCCTGCGCGAGGCGGCCGCGGGCGGGCACCAGCGGCTCGTGACGCACGCCAGCCTCACCTCCCGCCCGGTCTTCGAGCGCTTCGGCTTCACGGTCGATGCGGCCCGGGTCGTGCACAAGCGGGGACAGGAGCTGCGCAACTTCGACATGAGCCTCCTCCTGACCGGCGATGCCGAGCACCGCTCTGACGGCCCCGTCGGGTAGGTCGGCCACCTTGCGGCTTTCGGCCGGAACGCGTGCTCGGCACCGGAACCGCGATGCGCCATCGCTGGCGATCGAGCCCGCCGGGAACGACGCGCTGGCGGGACCCGGGGAACGCAGGCAGGTGTCGGTAGCCTCCCGGCCATGCCTGGACCTGCAGTGCTGCAGCCCTACGATCCCGCCTGGCCCGGACGAGCAGCTGCGCTGCTCGCCGCGGTGGAGCAGGCCCTGAAGCCGCTGGGGGTGGCCGAGTCCTTCGACCACATCGGCTCCACCTCGGTGCCCGGCCTGAAGGCCAAGCCCTTCATCGACCTGCAGGTCCGCGTCAGTGAGCTTCCCGGCCCTCACCTGTTCGACGAAGCGCTGGCCCCGATCGGCTTCGTGCCGACGACGGGCTCACGTCCGGACTCACCGGGGGTCTACCGCGACATCCCGCGCGGCTCGGAAGTGGTCCTCGACGAGGTGTGGCGCAAGAGGCTGTTCGTCTACGACGTCGACGGCCCCAGCGGCGCGATCTTGCACATCCGGTTGGCCTCCTCACCGTGGGGCCGGTACACCGTGTGGTTCCGCGACTGGCTGCGAGCTCACCCCGAGGCGCGTGATCGCTACGCCGACTTCAAGACCGCTACTGCCGCCGAGCACGCCAGGGATGCCGACTACGACGACTACACCTTGGCCAAGACCGCGTTCTTCGACCAGGCGCAGGCCGAGTTCGAGGCGTGGGGCCGTCGACGCTGAGGACGTCGTGGGAGGCCGCCGCCAGGTTTGACCGCAGGCGCCCCGCTCGGCTAGCGGGATGGCCGAGCGCTGCGTTCCCGGCTCCGACGGCGTCGGTGGCCTCGTCAGCCGCGGTCGGCGTTCCAGCCGACAGCGCGGACCACCGCTCGGGCCACCGCGGACGGGGCCTGCTCCGCAGCCACCGCCACCTCGACGTCACCGACACCGGCTGCGTTCAGGAGGGCGTCCAGCTCCCCGCTGCGGTGCAGGTGCCAGTCCAAGGCGTCCTGGTCATCGTGGTGTCGCTGGCGCAGGCGGGCGCGGACGTCGCGGAGGTTCACGCGCAGCCGGCACACCGTCAGCGGCGCACTGGCGGCTCGTTCGTACAGCGGTCGTTGCGCGGGGTCTTCGAGCACTCCGGCCAGGACGAGCCGCAGCGCGCCGGCGGCGAGGTGGTTGCGGGTCACCGCGTGCAGGTTGGCCAGCATCAGGTGCTCGTGGAACAGGTCGTCTCGTGGGCTGGGCCAAGCGTCACGCAGCGCGTCGAGGTCGATGACGGCGTGGGGGATCGCGTCCTCACGCAGCAGCGCGGCGACGGCTGCGGCGGTGGTGGTCTTGCCCGATCCGACGGTACCGGTGATCAGCAGAGCTGCCGGGGACGGCGTGGGGGTTCGCACGGGCGTGACGGTAGCGGCCGTCCGGGAAGATCCCTGGTGGGTCAGGTGTCGTCGATCGCAGGCAACCGTGAACCATCCGCGGGATGAGCGGTAGATCGTGCGGTGCGCTCCACCGCTGTCGATCGGGGAGTGTTCCTGACCCGGCAGAATCCTGTGGGCGTCAGTGCTCCTGGGGCCGTGCGCGCCGCCGGTGTTCCTTCAGCAGTCGGCGAGCCCGCAGCAGCGACCACACCAGCGCAGCAGCGGCGAGCAGGACGCACGGCAGGGCGATGAAGGCGATGCCGAGGTTGGCGCCCACGGTGGCGGGGGGGGGGGGGGGGGGGGGGGGGGGGGGGGGGGGGGGGGGGGGCGGCCCCCCCCCCCCCCCCCCCCGCGTCGGGAGGCGCCGCGTCAGCCCAGCGTGAACCAGGCGGCGGTGTCGATGGGCACCGACCCGTCCACCAGCTCACCGCTGACCAGCAGCGGCCGTGCCCCCGCGGGCGGCGCGACCGGGGCGTCCGACAGGTTCAGCACCACCAGCACGCCGCGGGTGCGGAACGCCAGGACGTCACCGCCGGTCAGCTCCGCGTCCCACTCCAGCTCGCCGCGGCCCAACGCGTGCTCGCGCCGCAGCGCCAGCGCGCCGCGGTACAGCTCCAGGGTGGAACCGGCCACCCCCGTCTGCGCCGCCACCGACAACCGCGCCCACTCCGGCGGCTGCGGCAGCCACGACGCGGCTCCCGGCCCGAACCCGTACGACGGCGCGTCCCCCTCCCAGGGGATCGGCACCCGGCAGCCGTCGCGGCCGCGGTCCTCGCCGCCCGTGCGGGCGAACGCCGGGTCCTGGCGGACCTCCGCCGGCAGCGTCGTCACCTCCGGCAGGCCCAGTTCCTCGCCCTGGTACACGTACGCGCCGCCCGGCAGCGCGAGCATGAACACCGTGGCGGCGCGCGCCCGGCGCAGGCCCAGCTCCGCGTCGGGCTGCGGGTCGTCCGGGCCGACGCCCGAGGCGGGCTCGTCACCGGCGGGGTAGCCCAGGCGGCTGGCGTGGCGCACCACGTCGTGGTTCGAGAGCACCCACGTGGCGGGGGCGCCCACGACCTCGTGCGCCTGGAGGGTGGCGTCGACGACCTGCTTCAGCTCACCGGCCCGCCACGGCGCGCGCAGGTAGTCGAAGTTGAACGCCTGGTGCATCTCGTCGCCGCGCACGTAGCGGGCCAGCCGCTCCGGGGGCGTCACCCACGCCTCGGCGACGAGGATGCGCTCGCCCTCGTAGGAGTCCAGCACCCGGCGCCACTCCCGGTAGATCTCGTGCACGCCTTCCTGGTCCCACATCGGCGGGCGCTCGCCGGAGGCCGTGGACCCGTTCAGCAGCGCCTGGTCGTGGTCCCAGTCGGGCAGCCCCTCGGCCTTGATCAGCCCGTGGGCCACGTCGACGCGGAAACCGTCGACGCCGCGGTCCAGCCAGAAGCGCAGCACGTCGGCGAACTCCTCGTGCACCTCCGGGTTCGACCAGTCCAGGTCCGGCTGGCTGGAGTCGAACAGGTGCAGGTACCACTGGCCCGGCGTGCCGTCCGGTTCCGCGACGCGGGTCCACGCGGACCCGCCGAACACCGAGCGCCAGGAGTTCGGCGGCAGGACGCCGTCCTCGCCGCGGCCGTCGCGGAACACGTACCGGGCGCGCTCGGGGGAGCCGGGGGCGGCGGCCAGGGCCTGGCGGAACCACACGTGGTCGGCGGAGGTGTGGTTCGGGACCAGGTCCATGACCACGCGCAGGCCGAGCTCGTGGGCGCGCGCCGAGAGCGCCTCGAAGTCCGCCAGGGTGCCGAAGACCGGCTCGATGCCGCGGTAGTCGGCGACGTCGTAGCCGGCGTCCTTCTGCGGGGAGGGGTAGACCGGGGACAGCCACACGGCGTCCACGCCGAGGCCGGCCAGGTGCGGCAGCCGGGCGGTGATGCCCGGCAGGTCGCCCAGGCCGTCGCCGTCGGCGTCGGCGAAGGAGCGCGGGTAGACCTGGTAGATGACGGCGTCGCGCCACCACGGCGCGGCGGGGGTCTCGGTGCTGGTGTCGCTCACCGGGCCCATCCTGCCAACGCGCTGCGCGGGGTGCACCGCCGTCGCGTCCCCACCGGCGAGCCCGGTGCCCGGCGGGGACGCGACGGCGGTGGATCAGAGGGCCTGCCCGGCGGACAGGCGGTAGCGCAGGAGGTCCAGGTGACCGGTGATCTCGGCCGGCAGCCGCGGGCCGAAGCGCGCGAAGTACTCCTCGAGGTGGTCGGCCTCCGCCAGCCAGGCCGCGGGGTCGAGGGCGAACAGCTCCGCGACGTCCTGCTCGGGCAGGTCCAGCCCGTCGAGGTCCAGCGCACCATCGGCGGGCACGTTGCCCAGGGGGGTGTGCCGCGCGCCCGCCGTCCCCTCCAGTCGGCGGCAGATCCACTCGATCACGCGGGAGTTCTCCCCGAAGCCCGGCCACAGGAACCGGCCGTCCTCGCCGCGGCGGAACCAGTTCACCGAGTACACCCGGGGCAGCCCCGCCGCGGGCAGGTGCTCGCGCATCGACAGCCAGTGCGCGAAGTAGTCACCCATGTGGTACCCGGTGAACGGCAGCATCGCGAACGGGTCGTGGCGCAGTTCGCCCACGGCGCCCTCCGCGGCGGCGGTCC
The DNA here is from genome assembly GCF_050871405.1 of Kineococcus esterisolvens. Lineage (NCBI taxonomy): Bacteria > Bacillati > Actinomycetota > Actinomycetes > Kineosporiales > Kineosporiaceae > Kineococcus > Kineococcus esterisolvens. The sequence continues at coordinate 3,181 of NZ_JBJLRI010000010.1, read as the reverse complement.
GCTCGCTGGAGACGGTGGCGCCCATGAACACGCCCTGGCTCCAGTCCAGCGCCTCCGCCACGAGCGGGACGTTGCTCGCCCGCCGCCCGCCGAACAGGATCGCGTCGACCGGTACGCCCTCCGGGGAGTCGAACTCCCCGGCGATCGAGGGGCACTGCCGCGCCGACACCGTGAACCGGGCGTTCGGGTGCGCGGCGGGACGGCCGCAACCCGGCGTCCAGTCGCGGCCCTGCCAGTCGGTCAGGTGCGCGGGCGGCTCGTCGGTCATGCCCTCCCACCACACGTCGCCGTCGTCGGTCAGGGCGACGTTGGTGAAGATGACGTTCTCGCGCAGCATCTCCATCGCGGTGGGGTTCGTCGACCACCCCGTGCCGGGCGCCACGCCGAAGAACCCGGCCTCGGGGTTGACGGCACGCATGCGGCCGTCGGGGCCGGGCCGCATCCAGGCGATGTCGTCGCCGATCGTCTCGACCCGCCACCCGGGGACGGTGGGGCGCAGCATCGCCAGGTTCGTCTTGCCGCAGGCGGACGGGAACGCGGCTGCCAGGTGGAAGACCTTCTGCTCCGGGCTGGTCACCTTGACCAGCAGCATGTGCTCGGCCAGCCACCCCTCGTCGCGGGCCACCACCGAGGCGATGCGCAGCGCGAAGCACTTCTTGCCCAGCAGCGCGTTGCCGCCGTACCCCGAGCCGAAGGACCAGATCTCCCGGGTCTCGGGGAAGTGCGCCACGTACTTCAGGTCGTTGCACGGCCACGGCACGTCCTCACGGGCGCGGCCGATGGGGTCCACGAGGGGGAACCCGACGCTGTGCACGGCGGGCACGAACGGCGTGCCCGGGGTCAGTGCCGCCAGCGCCTGCGCGCCCATCCGGGTCATGGTGCGCATGCTCGCCACGACGTAGGGGGAGTCCGTGATCTGGACGCCCAGCCGGGAGAGCGGCCCGCCGACCGGCCCCATCGAGAACGGCACCACGTACATCGTCCGCCCCCGCATGGAGCCGGCGAACACCCCCGCCAGCTCCTCGCGCAGCGCCTCGGGCTCGCGCCAGTTGTTCGTGGGACCGGCGTCCTCGCGGCGCCGGGAGGCGATGATGGTCCGGCTCTCCACCCGGGCCACGTCGCCGGGGGCGGAGCGCGCCAGGAAGCTGCCGGGACGCTTGGCGGGGTTCAGCGGGATCAGCGTGCCGGCCCGCACCATCAGGGCGGTCAGCCGGTCGAACTCGGCCTGGGAGCCGTCGCACCAGACGACCTCGTCGGGCTGGGTGAGGCGGGCGGTGTCGCGCACCCAGCTCAGCAGCGCCTGGTTGCCGGTCGGCGCGCCCGAGAGGCGGGGTGCGTCCGGGTCGGTGGTGCCGAGGGTGCGGGTGGTCCGGGCGCGGGGCCCCGGGGCGGGGACGGGGTTGGGGGCGGCGGGGGTGGCTCGACCCGGGGTGGGGATCGGCTCGACGGTCACGCCGGGGGTCATCTCGGTCGTCACGGCGGCGGCTCCTCGCGATCGGCGGTGGTGCGGTGGCTTGCCTGGTGACTTCACGATGCTCGCGGCTCGAGGCGGATCACAAGGAAGGACTCCCGTGAAGAACGGCGGTTCTTCACCTAGGGTGAAGTCGTGTCCCCGTTGCGCGTCGCTGCGCTGGAACCGCTGTCCGAGCAGAACGGCCCCGGTGCCCCGGGCCGCCGGGGCCTGGACGCCCTGTCCGTGGGCCGCCGCATCCGCCACCACCGCCAGACCCGCGGCCTGACGCTGGCCCAGCTCGGCGCGGCGGTCGGGACCGCGCAGAGCCTCCTGTCGCAGGTGGAGAACGGCAAGCGCGAGCCGCGGCTGTCGCTCATCGCCGCCGTGGCCGACGCCCTCGGCGTCGCGCCCTCGGACCTGCTCGACCCCGCACCCCCGCCGACCCGCCGAGCCGCGCTGGAGATCGAGCTGGAGCAGGCGCAGCGCAGCCCGCTGTTCCGCTCCCTGGGCCTGCCGCGGGTGTCCTCCAGCCGCAAGCTGCCGCTGGACGCACTGGAGGCCCTGGTCGCCCTGCACGCCGAGCTGGTCCGGCGGCACGACGCCTCCAACGCCACCCCCGAGGAGGCGCGCCGGGCGAACACCGAGATCCGCCTGCTCATGCGTGCCGTCGACAACCACCTCCCCGAGATCGAGGAAGTGGCCGAGGAGCTGGTCCGGGCAGCCGGGTACACCGTCGGCGCCCTGACCCACCGCCAGGTGGCGCGCATGGCGCAGGACCTGGGTTTCTCGATCATCCACGTCGACGACCTGCCGCACTCCACCCGCACCGTCACCGACCTGGCCAACGGCCGCATCTACCTGCCGCCGGCGTCCATCCCCGGCGGGCACGGCCTGCGGTCCCTGGCGCTGCAGGCCATCGCGCACCGCGTCCTCGGCCACGAGCGCCCGGACAGCTACACGCAGTTCCTCCGCCAGCGGCTGGAGATCAACTACTTCGCCGCGTGCTGCCTGCTGCCGCGCAGCGCCTCCGTGGAGTTCCTCTCGGCCGCCAAGGCCGACAAGGACCTCGCCGTGGAGGACTTCCGCGACGCGTTCGGGGTGACCCACGAGGCGGCCGCGCACCGCCTGACGAACCTGCTCACCTCCCACCTGGGGATCCCCGTGCACTTCCTGCGCGTGGGTGACGACGGCGCGCTCCACCGCGGGTACGAGAACGACGGCGTGCCCTTCCCGCAGGACGCCTCCGGAGCCATCGAGGGGCAGACCGCGTGCCGGCACTGGACGGCCCGCACCGTGTTCGAGGTCCGCAACCGCACCACGGAGAACTACCAGTACACCGACACCCCTGCAGGAACCTTCTGGTGCTCCAGCCAGACCGGGTCCACCGAGAGCGGGGGTTTCTCCATCACGGTCGGCGTGCCGTACGCGCACGCCAAGTGGTTCCGCGGACGCGACACCCGGGTGCGCCAGCGCAGCCGCTGCCCCGACGCCTCCTGCTGCCGCCGGCCCCCGGCCGAGCTGGAGCAGCGCTGGGCCGACGCGGCCTGGCCGAGCGCGCGCCTGCACGCCCAGACCCTGGCGCCCCTGCCGTCGGGCCGCTTCCCCGGTGTGGACGACCTGGAGGTCTACGAGTTCCTGTCGTCCCACGCCCCCCGCGACACCCCCCGCGATACCCCGGGCGACGACTGACGCCGCCGCGCGGTGACCGGGGGCGAGACGTCCCCGGTC
>NZ_JBJLRI010000109.1:0-9022 GCF_050871405.1 Kineococcus esterisolvens | reverse complement strand
TTCAGCTTATTGTGGTAGGTGTTATTGTTGTGCGTGGGGCGGCGGGGGGGGGGGGCCGGGCCCCCCCCGGGCCCCCCCCCCCCCCCCCCCGGGCGGGTGTCCGCGGTCCACGACCCGCGCCGGCACCCGGCGGGCCTGGTGGAGGCGCTGCGCTTCCCCCTCGGCGGCGTCAAGGACAAGGCCGCGGTGGCGCGCTGGGTGGTGAGGCTCACGAGCGCAGGCGACCTCAAGGGCCCCGACTCCGGCTGGGCCGAGGCGCTCGACGAGGCGGGCGTGCACGGCGAGCTGCGCCGCGCGGTGATCGAGCCGTTCCTGGCCGGCGTGCTCGGCGAGGCGGACGGCACCACGTCGCGGCGCTTCGTGGACCTGGTGGTGCGCAGCTTCCTGCGCGGCACGCCCGGCCTGCCCGCCGGCGGGGTCCAGGCGCTGCCGGACCTGCTGGCCGCGTCCCTGCCCGCCGACTCGGTGGTCCTGGGCACCGAGGTGCGCCACCTGGGCCTGGCCCCCCGCTCGCTGGTCGCGGAGACCACCGCCGGAGGCGTCACCGCGCAGGCGATCGTCGTGGCCACCGACGCGGGCGCGGCCGGCCACCTGGTGCCGGGCCTGCCCGTGCCGGAGTCCCACGCGCTGTCGGCGTTCTGGTACGTCACGCCCTCCTCGCCCGCGCCGGCCTCGCGCGAGAAGCTGCTGCACCTGGACGGCGACCGCAGCGGGCCGGTGGTCAACACGGCCGTGGTCTCCGCCGTCGCGCCGAGCTACGTGCCCGCCGGCGACCGGCGCGGCCTGGTCAGCGCGCTGCTGCTGGGCCGGGACACCTCCGCGCAGACCGAGGCGCGGGTGCGCGCGCAGCTGGGCCGCGTCTACGGCGCGGACACCTCCGAGTGGGAGCTGATCGCCGTGCACGACGTGCCGCACGCGCTGCCCGTGCTGGAGCCGCCCTTCGACGGTCCGCGGCCGGTGGAGGTGGGCGACGGCATCTTCGCGACCGGTGACCACCGGGAGAACCCCTCGCAGCAGGGTGCGCTCGTGGCGGGCCGCCGGGCCGCCGACGCCGTCCTGACCCGCCTCGGGATGGGCCGTCGCCGTGCCGGCTGAGCGGCCGACGGTCGTCGCCACCTCCGGCGGCTGGAAGCGGCGCGAGCGCGGCGGGCTGGACTGGGCGGGCACCGCCCTGGAGGCGGTGCGGCTGGCGCGGGTGCCCGACTCCCGCCGGCCGCGGTTGACGTACCTGGGCACCGCCGGGGGCGACCAGCGCTCCTGGGCGGCCGAGGTGCACGCCGCCGGCGCCCGCGCGGGGTTCGACACCACCGTGCTGGACCTGTTCCCCATGCCCTCCGTGGACGACGCCGCGCTGCACCTGCTCGACGCGGACGCGGTGTGGGTGGGCGGCGGGTCGGTGGCGAACCTGCTGGCGGTGTGGCGGGTGCACGGGCTGGACGCCGCGTTCCGCACCGCCTGGGAGGCCGGGGTCGTGCTCGGCGGCGTCAGCGCCGGGTCGATCTGCTGGTTCACCGGCGGCACGACGGACTCCTTCGGTCCCGAGCTGCGGGCCGTGACGAACGGCCTGGGCCTGCTGCCGTACGGCAACGGCGTGCACTACGACTCCGAGGCGCGCCGCCGGCCCCTGGTGCACGCCCTGGTGGGCGACGGCACCCTCGGCGAGACGCACTGCACCGACGACGGGGTGGGCCTGGTCTACGCGGGCACCGAGCTCGTCGAGGCGATCGCCGAGGTGGACGGGAAGGGGGCGTACGTGGTGCGCCGCGAGGCCGGCGGCGAGGTCGTCGAGACCCGCCTGGAGCCGCGCCGGCTGCCCGGCTGAGGGCTCCGGCGCGGACGTACGCTGCGCGGGTGGCGACCACGGCGGACGGGGTGACGGGCGGCGCGGGCGTCCTGCAGGTGCAGCGGGTCCGGCTGGGCGAGGACCTGGTCGACTACCGCGAGGCGTGGGAGCTGCAGCGCGCCCTGCACGCCGAGGTCGCCGCAGGCGAGCGCGGGGGCACGGTGCTGCTGCTGGAGCACGAGCCCGTGTACACGGCGGGCAAGCGGACGAACTCCTGGGAGCGCCCGGTGGACGGCACCCCCGTGGTCGACGTGGACCGGGGCGGGCGCATCACCTGGCACGGACCGGGGCAGCTGGTGGGCTACCCCCTGGTGCGGCTGCGCTCGCCGCTGGACGTCGTGGGGTACGTGCGCCGCGTGGAGCAGCTGCTGATCGACGTGGCGGCGCGCTTCGGCGTCGAGGCGTTCCGGGTGCCGGAGCGCACCGGCGTGTGGGTGGCCACGGAAGCCCCGGCGGTGCCGGGCGGGCGGTGCGAGGCGAAGGTCGCCGCGATCGGGGTGCGGGTGGCGCGGGGCGTGACGATGCACGGGTTCGCGCTGAACTGCGACACCGACCTGCGCGGGTTCGGCTCGATCGTGCCGTGCGGGCTGCCCGACGCCGGCGTGGCGAGCCTGTCGTCGGCCTCGGGTCGCCGGGTGGGCGTGCTGGAGGCGGCGGCGGTGGTGGAGGAGCTGCTGCCGGCGGCGGGACTGGCGGGGTGAGCCGTCCCGCCCCGCCGCCGGCCGCGGCTCACAGCTGCGGGCGCACCTCCTGCGCGACCAGGTCCACGTGGTCCAGGTCGGACAGGTCCAGCACCTGCAGGTAGAAGCGGGTGATGCCGACCTCGGCGTAGCGGCCGATGGTGTCGACGACCTCGGCGGGAGTGCCGGCCAGGCCGTGCTCGCGCAGCTCGCCGGGCTCGCGGCCGATGGCCTGCGCGCGGCGGGTCACCTCGGCCTCGTCGCGGCCGCAGCACAGCACGAGGGCGGCCGAGCACGTCAGCTCGTCGGCGTCGCGGCCCTGTTCGGCGCACGCGGCGCGCACGCGGGCGATCGCGGCGGCGTTGTCCTCGACGCTGGCGAAGGGCAGGTTGAACTCGGTGGCGTAGCGGGCCGCGAGGGCGGGGGTGCGCTTCTTGCCGCCGCCACCGACGATGATCGGCACGCGCTGCTGAGCGGGCTTGGGCAGCGCCGGGGAGCCCTTGATCTCGTAGTGCTCGCCGGTGAAGTCGTACGTCTCGCCGACGGGGGTGCCCCACAGGCCGGTGAGGATCTCCAGCTGCTCGGCGAAGCGGTCGAAGCGCTCCTTCAGCGGCGGGAAGGGGATGCCGTAGGCGGCGTGCTCCTGCTCGTACCAGCCGGTGCCGAGGCCGAGCTCCACGCGGCCACCGGACATCTCGTCGACCTGCGCGACCTGGACGGCCAGCACGCCCGGGTGCCGGAAGGTCGCGGAGGTCACGAGGGTGCCCAGGCGCACGCGGGAGGTGTCGCGGGCGAGGGCCGCCAGGGTCGTCCAGGCGTCGGTGGGACCGGGCAGGCCGTCGCCGCCCATGGTCAGGTAGTGGTCGGAGCGGAAGAAGGCGTCGTAGCCGGCCTCCTCGGAGGCGACGGCCAGGCGCCGCAGCGTCTCGTAGCTGGCGCCTTGCTGGGGTTCGGTGAAGATGCGCAGGTCCACGACCCCGATCCTGCCCGGCGCTGCGCCGGGACGCTCTGGCAGGGTCGTCCCGTGACCACCGCGCCCGCCGTGCTGCCCACCACCGCCCGCTCGCTGGAGCACCTGCTCGCCGAGACGCAGGCGCAGCACCGGCTCCCCTCGGTGGTGGCGGGGATCGTGCGCGCCGGCGAGCTGGTGTGGACGGGCACCGCGGGCAGCGTCGTGTCCGACCCGGCCGGCGGGGACACCCCCGCGGCGGGCACGCAGTACCGCATCGGCTCGATCACCAAGACGTTCGTGGCCGCCGGCGTGCTGCGCTGCGCGGAGGACGGCCTGGTGGACCTGGACGACCCCGTGGGCCGGCACCTCCCCGAGCTCGGCACGCGGGGCGTCGGTGCGCTGACCGTGGGTCAGCTGCTGGGGCAGGCCTCCGGCCTGCAGGCGGAGACGGACGGGCCGTGGTGGGAGCGCACCGCCGGCGAGGGGTGGGATCAGCTGCGCGCGCTGCTGGGGCCGGGCGCGCTGCGCCACCGCGCCGGGGTGCGGTTCCACTACTCCAACGTCGGCTACGGGGTGCTCGGCGAGCTGCTGGGCCGGGTGCGCGGCGCGTCCTGGGACGAGGTGGTCGCCGAGCAGTTCCTGCGCCCGCTGGGCATGGACCGCACGAGCACGCGCCCGCAGGCGCCGGCGGCGCAGGGCTGCGCGGTGCACCCGTGGGCGGACGTGGTGCTGCCCGAGCCGGAGCACGACGCCGGTGCGATGGCCCCCGCCGGGCAGCTGTGGTCCACCGTGGAGGACCTGGCGCGCTGGGCGGGCGTCGTGGCGGACGGGGCGGGCGTGCTGCGCCGCGGGACGGTGGAGGCGATGCGCGAGCCGCAGGCCGTCGACGACGCGCGCGGCGCCGCGTGGGGTGCCGGCTACGGCCTGGGCCTGCAGCTGTGGAACACCGGCGGGCGCCGGTTCGCGGGTCACTCGGGCTCGATGCCGGGGTTCGTGGCCATGCTGCGGGTGGACGTGGAGACCTCCGACGCGGTACTGGCGCTGACGAACTCCACCACCGGCTTCGGCGACCTGCCGGTGCGGCTGCTGGCGGCGTTCACCGACGCCGAGCCGGCGTGGCCGAGCCCGTGGCGGCCGCGCGCGGTGGACGCGGACGTGCTGGAGCTGCTGGGCCCCTGGTACTGGGGTCCGGCGCCGCTGGTGCTGCGCGCGGGCCGCGACGGCTCGCTGGAGCTGAGCGGCCTGACGGGCCGGGCCCGCTCGTCCCGCTTCGCGCGCGACGCCGCCACCGGCGCGTGGCGCGGCCTGGACGACTACTACGCCGGGGAGCTACTGCGACCGGTGCGCGGTGCGGACGGTTCGGTGAGCCACCTGGACCTGGCGAGCTTCCGCCTGACCCGGACCCCCTACGACCCGGGCGCCGACGTGCCCGGCGGCGTGGACCCGGCCGGCTGGTGCCCGGCGACGTGACCGACGTCGCCCGCCGCCCCCGCGGTGGCGGCGCGGTGGCGACGTACCCTGAGCGGGTGACGATCGCACCCGAGGGACGGCGCATGCTCCGCATCGAGGCGCGCAACGCCGAGACGCCGATCGAGCGCAAGCCGTCCTGGATCCGCACGAAGGCGCGCACCGGTCCGGAGTACACCGAGCTGAAGGGCCTGGTGAAGTCCGGCGGCCTGCACACGGTGTGCGAGGAGGCGGGCTGTCCCAACATCTACGAGTGCTGGGAGGACCGGGAGGCGACCTTCCTCATCGGCGGCTCGGAGTGCACCCGCCGGTGCGACTTCTGCCAGATCGACACCGGCAAGCCCTCGCCGCTGGACCGGGACGAGCCGCGCCGGGTGGCCGAGAGCATCCGCACGATGGGCCTGCGCTACGCCACGATCACCGGGGTGGCCCGCGACGACCTGGCCGACGGCGGGGCGTGGCTCTACGCCGAGACGATCCGCCAGACCCACGCCCTCAACAGCGGCGCGGACGGCCACGGCACCGGCGTGGAGATCCTCGTGCCGGACTTCAACGGCCGCCCCGAGCTGCTGCAGCAGGTCTTCGACGCCGCCCCGGAGGTCTTCGCGCACAACGTCGAGACGGTGCCGCGCATCTTCAAGCGCATCCGGCCGGCGTTCCGCTACGAGCGGTCCCTGGACGTCATCGCGCAGGGGCGCGACGCGGGCCTGGTGACCAAGTCCAACCTCATCCTCGGCATGGGCGAGACCGACGAGGAGGTCGTGGACGCGCTGGCCGACCTGCGCGGGGCGGGCTGCGACATCGTGACGATCACCCAGTACCTGCGGCCGAGCCCGCGCCACCACCCGGTCGAGCGCTGGGTGAAGCCGGAGCGCTTCGTGGAGTTCTCCGCCGAGGCCGAGCGGCTGGGCTTCGCCGGGGTCATGGCCGGGCCGCTGGTGCGTTCCTCGTACCGGGCCGGGCGGCTGTGGGCGCAGGCGATGCGCCGGCGCGGCGTGGCGATCCCCGAGCACCTGGCGCACCTGGACCGCGAGGTGCCGGCGGCGCAGGAGGCGGCCAGCCTCCTGGCCCGCTGACGCCTCCCACGACGGCCCCTCCCGACGGCCCCCACTGCCGTCCCGCGCGTGCGCGGGGCGGTGGGGCCCCCTGCCCGCGAGCCGTATCCTTGGCCCCATGGCACGACGTGAGACGCCCGCGGGCGCGACCCCGGCACCGAAGCCCAAGAAGCAGCGGTGGAAGCGGCTCCGTCAGCTGAAGCAGGTCTACGACATGACGGTGCGGGCGGATCCCGCGACCAAGTGGTGGATGCTGCTGGCCGTCGGCGGGCCGATCCTGCTGGGCGTCGTGATCGGGCTGATCACCGGCCACTGGATCTACTTCCCCCTCCTGGGGATCATGGTCGGCGTCCTCGCCGGCATGTTCCTGCTGGGCCGCCGGGCCGAGCGTGCCGCGTACGTGAGCATGGAGGGGCAGAAGGGCGCCCCCGGCGCGGCGCTGAGCTCCATCCGCCGCGGCTGGACCGTGGAGCAGGAGCCCGTGGCCGTGGAGGCCCGCACCCAGGACATGGTCTTCCGCGCGGTCGGCCGCGCCGGGATCGTCCTGGTGGGCGACGGCCCGCCCACCCGCGTGCGCAAGCTGCTGGAGGGCGAGCGGCGTAAGGTGGCCCGAGTGGCCCCCAACGTGCCGGTGCACGTGTTCACCGTGGGTGACAGCGGCGCTGAGGGCGAGGTCCCGCTGCGCAAGCTGGCCTCGAGGGTGCAGCGGCTGAAGCCGACGCTGACCAAGCAGGAGGTCGCCGCGGTCGTCAAGCGTCTGCGGGCGCTCGGCGGGGTGCGCGCCCCCGTGCCGCAGGGCGTGGACCCGCTGCGCGCCCGGCCGGACCGCCGGGCCATGCGCGGGCGCTGAGCCCCGCCCGCGACCTGGCACCCAGGCCCGGCCGGCCGCCGGTCACCGTCGCACGACGACGGTGCCGGCGGCCTTGTCGTGCAGCCCGCGGCGGTCGGCGTCCCACACGACCGCGGGGATCACCAGGACCACGAGCACGCCCCGGAGCAGACCCCGGGCCGGGCCCACGGGGGCGGGGCGGTCCAGGCGGCGCACCGCGGTGCCCGCCACGGCGTGGCCGATGGTCATGCCGATCGTGGACACCAGCAGCACGTGCATGAGCAGGAACACCACCAGCGGCGCGAACTGCGGGCCCAGCGCGTCCTGCAGGAAGGCCCGGCCGATGAGGGTGGCCAGCGCCCAGTCGACGGCCAGGCCGGCCACGCGCCGGCCCCAGCCGGGCACCGAGCCGCTGCCGGTGGCCGGCAGCCCGAGGCGCACCCCGGGCACCGGCTGGTCACCGTCCCCCCGCGGGCCGGGCGCTGCGCTGGGGGCCGGGCGGCTCGTCACGACGCCACCCTAAGCGCCCCACCGGGCCGGGCCACCCACCACCGCGGGCGCACCGCCCGCCACCGCCCGGACACCGGCCTGTCCCCGGCCGGCACCACTCGCGTAACGTGGCCGAAACGTCGGCGACACGGGGGCGAAACGACGCCCGCCTACCGTCGGCGCGTCCGCGGCGGCTCGAAGGCCGGGCCGGTTCCGTTCCTGGAGGTTGGATGTTCAGCAACTCCGAAGAGGTCCTGAAGTACATCAAGGATGAGGACGTCAAGTTCGTCGACATCCGCTTCTGCGACCTGCCGGGTGTCATGCAGCACTTCAACGTGCCGGCCGCATCGGTGGACGCGGACGCCCTGACCGAGGGCCAGATGTTCGACGGCTCCTCGATCCGCGGCTTCCAGGCCATCCACGAGTCGGACATGAAGCTGATCGCGGACCCGACCTCCGCCTTCGTCGACCCGTTCCGGGCCGAGAAGACCCTGGTGATCAACCACTCCATCGTCGACCCGTTCACCGACGAGCCCTACAGCCGCGACCCGCGCAACATCGCGGCCAAGGCCGAGGCGCACCTGAAGTCGACCGGCATCGCCGACACCGTCTTCTTCGGCGCCGAGGCGGAGTTCTACATCTTCGACGACGTGCGGTTCGAGACGAACCAGCGCGAGTCGTACTACCACATCGACTCCGTCGAGGCGGCGTGGAACACCGGCCGCTCCGAGGAGGGCGGCAACCGCGGGTACAAGACCCGCTACAAGGGCGGCTACTTCCCCGTCCCGCCGGTCGACCACTTCGCCGACCTGCGCGACGAGATGTGCGTGGAGCTGGAGAAGGCCGGCCTGACCGTGGAGCGCTCGCACCACGAGGTGGGCACCGCCGGCCAGGCCGAGATCAACTACAAGTTCGACACGCTGAAGAACGCGGCCGACCAGGTCCTGCTCTTCAAGTACATCGTGAAGAACGTCGCGTGGCGCAACGGCCGCACGGTCACCTTCATGCCCAAGCCCCTCTTCGGCGACAACGGCTCCGGCATGCACTGCCACCAGTCGCTCTGGAAGGACGGTGAGCCGCTCTTCTACGACGAGAAGGGCTACGGCGGGCTGTCGGACCTGGCGCGCTGGTACATCGGCGGCCTGCTGCACCACGCCCCGTCCCTGCTGGCGTTCACCAACCCGACGATGAACTCCTACCACCGCCTGGTGCCGGGCTTCGAGGCGCCGGTCAACCTGGTGTACTCGGCGCGCAACCGCTCGGCGTGCATCCGCATCCCGATCACCGGCAACTCCCCCAAGGCCAAGCGCCTGGAGTTCCGCGTGCCGGACCCGTCGGCGAACCCGTACCTGGCGTTCTCCGCGCAGCTGATGGCCGGCCTGGACGGCATCAAGAACCGCATCGAGCCGGCGGACCCGATCGACAAGGACCTCTACGAGCTCCCGCCCGAGGAGCACGCGAACATCAAGACGGTCCCGTACTCGCTGCCCGCGGTCCTGGACGAGCTGGAGAAGGACCACGAGTACCTGCTCGACGGCGGCGTCTTCACGTCCGACCTCATCGAGACGTGGATCGACTACAAGCGCACCAACGAGGTCGACCCGATCCGGCTGCGCCCGCACCCGCACGAGTTCGAGATGTACTTCGACATCTGAGCCGACCGCTCGGAACGTCGTCACGCCGTGCCCGGCACCTGCGCGCAGGTGC
>NZ_JBJLRI010000108.1:0-9218 GCF_050871405.1 Kineococcus esterisolvens | reverse complement strand
TCTGCGCGTGGAGTCGCCCCCCCCCGCGGGGCGCGCCCCGGCCCCGGGGCGGGGGCGGGGCCCCCCCCCGCGCCGGGACCCACGAGACCCCGTCCCGCCGGGCGGGGCGCACCCCGAGGAGGACCGTGTGAGCACCGGACCCGAGGAGAGCAGCCGCCCGCCGGGCGAGGAGGACGCCGTGCAGGACAGCACGGACGACCTCGTCGGCGAGGCGCTGGACACCGACGACGCGGACGCTCCGTCCGAGCCCAGCCCGAACGCGCACATCCCCTGAAGCAGCACCCGCACCGGGGCGCCGCGCTCGGCGCGCGCCCCGGCCGCAGGAGCGGGAGAGTTGAGGACATGAGCAGGACCACCCAGCGCAACGGCACGGAGCGCGACGAGCTGTCGGTGCAGCACGGCGAGCACGGCGAGGAGGCGCAGTCCCCCCAGCAGATCCCCGCGAAGGGCTGGCTCCAGGTCTCCAAGCGGGCGTGGAGCGAGGCCAGCGACGACCAGGTGCCGCTGCTGGCGGCGGGCGTCGCGTTCAAGGCGTTCCTGGCCATCTTCCCGGCGCTGACCGCGGCGTTCCTGCTGTGGAGCCTGTTCGGCAACCCCGACCAGATCACGAACCAGATCAACCAGATCTCCGCGATCCCGGAGGAGGCGCGCAGCCTCGTCACCAGCCAGGTCGAGCACGTCAGCGAGAACAAGGCCAGCGCCGGGTGGAGCGCCGCCCTGGCCATCGTGCTGGCGCTGTGGAGCGCTTCCAGCGGCGTGCAGAACCTCATGGCCGCCACGAACATGGCCTACGACGAGGACGAGACCCGCGGTTTCGTCAAGCGCAAGGGCGTGGCCCTGCTGCTGACGCTCGGCGCGATCGTCTTCATGCTGCTGGCCATCGGGTTCATCGCCGTCGCGCCGGTCCTGGTCAACGCGCTCGGCGCCAGCGGGGTCGTGAACGTCGTCGTCGGTGTCCTGCGCTGGGTGCTGCTGCTGGGCCTGGTGCTGGTGGCCCTGGCCGTGGTGTACCGGCTGGCCCCGGACCGCGACTCGCCGCAGATGAAGTGGACCTCGGTGGGTGCGGCGGTCGCCACCGCGCTGTGGCTGATCGTGTCCATCGGGTTCTCGCTCTACGTCACGCTGGCCGGCGGCACCTCGTACACGAAGAACTACGGCGCGATGGCGGGGGTCGTCATCCTGCTGATGTGGCTGTGGCTGACCAGCTACGCCATCCTCCTCGGCGCCGAGATCAACGCCGAGTCCGAGCGCCAGACCGACCACGACACCACCGTCGGCGACCCGCAGCCCATGGGCGAGCGCGACGCCGTCGCGGCGGACCGCAAGCCCGAGGACCGCTAGGTCCCCGGGCTCGCGGGGCCGCTCAGCGCAGCCGCAGGTTCACCGTCCGCCGGTGAGCTTGCGGCTGCGCTGCTGCTCGCCGGGAACCCCGTACGGGTAGTCGGCCGGCTGCGGGTCGCTGGCGGTGTCCAGCGCGTCGAGCTCGTCGGCCTCCAGCTCCAGGTCCGCGGAACCCAGGTTGTCGCGCAGCTGCTCGAGCGTGCGCGCGCCGAGGATCACCGAGGACACCGCCGGCTGCGCCGCCAGCCACGCCAGCGACACCTGCGCCATGCTCGCCCCGCGCGCCTCCGCGACCTGCTGCACCGCGGCGATGACGTCCCAGGTGCGCTGCTGGGAGTTCCGCCGCGCGTACGCCTCCACGCCCCGTTCGGGGTTCTCGCCGAGCCTGGTGGCGCCGGTGGGGGCGTTGTCGCGCGTGTACTTGCCCGACAGCCAGCCACCGCCCAGCGGCGACCACGGCAGCAGCCCCAGGCCGTTCTCCTCCGCGGCCGGCACGATCTCCCACTCGATCTCGCGCACCAGCAGGCTGTACTGCGGCTGCAGCGTCACCGGCCGCACCAGCCCGGACGCGTCGGCCGTGCTCACGGCCTTCTGCAGCTGCCAGCCCGTGAAGTTCGACAGGCCCACGTTGTGGACCTTGCCGGCGCGCACGAACGCGTCGAGGGTCTCCAGCGTCTCCTCGATCGGGGTCCAGGGGTCCCAGGCGTGCACCTGGTACAGGTCGACCGCGTCCAGGCCCAGCCTGCGCAGCGAGGCGTCCAGCGCGCGGGTCAGGTGCCGGCGTGAGAGTCCCACGCCGTTGGGTTCGCCCGAGGTCGGGAAACGCCCCTTGGTCGCGAGCACGACGCGCTCGGTGACCTCCGCCGGTCGCGCGGCGAACCACGCGCCGACGATCTCCTCCGACGTCCCCGCGCTGTAGACGTCGGCGGTGTCGACGAGCGTCCCACCGGCTTCCACGAACGCGTCCAGCTGTGCGAACGCTCCGTCGCGGTCGGTCTCTGCGCCGAACGTCATCGTGCCGAGGGCGAGGTGGGAGACGGCGGTGCCGCTGCTGCCCAGGGTCCGGTACTCCATCGTGCGGTTCCTCCAGCCGGGTGGACTCTCGGGGGGATCCCCGCGCCCATCCTGCTCCGCGGGGCGCCGCGGCGCGCGAGGGGTCCTCGTGCGCCGCGACGGGCTCCCCGGCCGCACGGTCCTCAGCCCGCTGCGGGGCGCGGGCCCGGCTGCACCCCCCAGCGCTCCTGCGTGGTGTCGAACCGCCAGTAGTCCACCACCGCCTGCCCGCCCGCGCTGGCACGGGTCGCGAAGACGTGCCCGTCGTCGAACAGCGGGTTCGCCAGCAGGGTGAGGTCACCCTCCTCGTCGCCGATCGGCTCGCGCGGCACCAGGTCCCACGAGCCCCCGTAGTGGCTCGCCACCACCGCGTCCACGCCCGAGTGCAGCGTCCCGCCCCGCAGGTACACGATCGCGTCGGACCACAGGTCCTGCGTCACGTGCCGCCACTCCACGGCACCGCCCGCCCGGTCGGCCAGCACCGGTTCGGGCAGGTCGAACCGCGCGTCGGCCCCCCACCGCGAGCCGTCCCAGCTGAGCAGCTCCAGCACCGCCCCGGTGCCCTCGCCCGTGACGAGCGCGGCGAGGCCCGGCTGGTCGGGCGTCGCCGGGTCCATCGACACCACGTCCGCGTCCCGCGCCGCCGCCAGGTCGGCCAGCGCCTGGTCCGCTGCCGATTCCGCTGCCGAGGGCACGGCCGTCGCCGTCGCGGTGGAGGGCGCGGTGGAGGGCGCGGAGGGTGTGGTGGAGGCCGTGGGGGGTGCGGTGGAGGTCGCGGGGTCGCCGGCGGCGTCCCCGCAGGCGGCGAGCGCCAGCGCGAGCAGGACGGGGGACAGGGTGCGGGTGGTGGTGCGGTTCACGTGCAACGGACGCGCCGGCTGCCGCGTCCGTTGCACGTCGGCTCGCGCGAGCCGCGAGGAGACGGAGGCGTCGATGGAGCACGGCAGGCAGGACGAGGACCCGCTCGCCCGGGCGCTGCGCGCCCTGGGGACCAGCGACCCCGGTGTCGACGTCGTCGCCCTCACCGCGGGCGCCCGCGGCCGGGCCCGCACCGTGCGCCGCCCGCGGCGGACCACCGCCCTGGCCGTGGCGGCGGTCGCCCTCGTGGTGCCCGCGGGCCTGTCCCGGCTGCCCGGCACCGAGCCCCCGCCCAGGACCGCGGTGGCCTCCCCGGAGGCGGTCGCCGAGCTCCCCGCCGCGGCGCTGCTCGACGACGCCCCCGTGCGGGAGGTGCTCCCGGACGCGGTCGCCGACGCGGCCCCGTCCCGCGCGGACGCGGTCGGTGCGGCCGTCACCGCGGGTCTGTGCGGGGACGAGTCCTTCGCCTCCCCCGGGGCGGTCGTCGCGGCCCGCTCGGCGGGCTGGTCGGTCCAGGACACGGTCGTGCAGCCGCTGCGGCAGTCGGTGACCGAGCGGGTGCTGCTGCTGCGCGACGGCGGTGCGCGCGAGTTCGTGGCGCAGGTGCGTGAGCAGGCCGCCGGGTGCGCCACCGCGCCGGAGGGGTCCACCTCCTGGCAGGTGCGCGAGGACTCCGGGCTCGGGGACGACTCGGTCACCGGCTGGGCCCAGGTGCTGCCCGGCGACAACCCGCACTGGCGGGTGCTCGTCGTGGCCCGCGAGGGCGACGTCGTGGTGGTCCTGCGGGCGGAGGTCTTCCGGGCCGACGGTGCAGCGCTCGCCCAGCAGGTGCAGGAGCTGGCGCAGGTGGCGCTGCGGCGCGCCGCGGCGGAGGTGAGCCCGTGAGCACCGCGCTGCGCGAGGCTGCGCTGGTGCTGACCTTCGAGGAGTTCGTGGCCGTGCGCGGCCCGGCCCTCGTCCGGCTGGCGCGCGGGTTGCTGCGCGACCCCGACACCGCCGAGGACGTCGTGCAGGACGTGCTGGCGAAGGCCCTGCTGAAGTGGGGGCGGGTGTCCGCCGCCGACGACCCCGTGGCGTACGTCAACCGCATGGTCGTCAACGCGTGCACCTCCTGGTGGCGCCGCGCCGCGCGCCGCGAGCGGCCCGCCGGCGAGGACCTCCCCGAGCCCGCCGGCCGCACCCGGCCCGACGCGAGCGCCCAGCTCGCCGATCGCGACCAGCTGCTCACGGCGCTGCGCGCCCTGCCGCTGAAGCAGCGCACCGTGCTGGTGCTGCGCTACTTCGAGGACGCCTCCGACGAGCAGATCGCCGACGTGCTCGACGTCACCACCGGCACCGTGCGCAGCAACGCCCACCGCGGGCTGGCGGCGCTGCGCCGCGCGGTGGAGCGCTGAGGGACGGCCCGTTGCGGTGCGGCGGGCTGTCCCGGAGCATCGGGGCGTGCCCGACACCGCCCGGACCGACACCGCCCGGACCGCCGCCGACCCCGCGCCCGTCGGGGGCGCCGAGCCCTTCGACGTCCACGTGCGCGGCACGGTGTTCCTGGACATCGTCTTCACCGGTCTGGAGAACGAGCCGCGCCTGGGCACGGAGGTGTGGACGTCCGGGATGGGCTCGTGCCCGGGCGGCATCGCGAACATGGCCGTCGCCGCGGCACGGCTGGGGCTGCGCACCTCCCTCGCGGCGGCGTTCAGCACCGACGCCTACGGGCAGTTCTGCTGGGAGACGCTCGGGCAGCAGGAGGGGGTGGACCTGTCCACCTCCCACCGCGTCGACGACTGGCACTCGCCGGTGACCGTCTCCCTGGCCTACGGCGGGGACCGGGCGATGGTCACCCACGAGCACCCGCCCCCGGTGCCGGACCCGGTCGAGGTGCCGCCTGCGCGCGCGTGCCTGGCGCACCTGGAGGCCGACCCGCAGCCGTGGGTGCTGCGCGCGGAGAGCCAGGGCGCCCTGGTGTTCGCCGACGTGGGCTGGGACTCCTCCACGCAGTGGAGCCCGGACGTGCTGGCCGGGCTGGAGCACTGCTACGCGTTCCTGCCCAACCACGTGGAGGCGATGCGCTACACCCGCACCGACGACGCGCGCGCCGCGGTGACCGCGCTGGCCGAGCGGGTGCCGGTGGCCGTCGTCACCCGCGGCGAGGACGGCGCGGTGGCGGTCGACCAGACCACGGGGGAGAGCGCGCAGGTGCCCGGGTTGCGGCTCGAGGCGCTGGACGCCACCGGGGCCGGGGACGTGTTCGGCGCTGGGTTCCTCACCGGGACCCTGGCCGGCTGGCCGCTGGAGGACCGGCTGGCGTTCGCGAACCTGTGCGCGGGGCTGAGCGTGCAGCAGTTCGGCGGGTCGCTGTCGGCGCCGGGCTGGGGCGACATCGCCGACTGGTGGTCCCACGTGCGGCTGGGGCCGCGCACCTCCGCCACGGCCGAGCTGGTGCGCCGCTACGGGTTCCTGCGCGACGTCCTGCCGGCCGAGCACGGCCGGGCGGTGCGCCGGGCCGGGGCGACGCTGGCGGTGCGCAACGACCTGCCCGTCGGGCCCAGCGCCCCGTCGGTCCCGCGCTGAGGCCGCGGGGCGTACCGTCACAGGGACCGCACGAGGCCCGAGGGGCCCCGTCCGCCGGACCGCAGCACCACGACGGGGGAGTCCAGGGCCCGGGCCGGCACCACGCGGGACAGCGCGCCGAGCAGGCGCGAGCACGCCCGGTCGACCCGGGCGGCGAGGAGCACACCGTGGACAAGTCCCCGCGCAACGGGTCCGTCAAGAAGGTCGGCAAGTCGCTGAAGGAGAAGCGGGTGGACAAGAAGGCCAAGACCGCCGGTCGCGGCGCGGCCGCCGCCGTCGCCGACAGCGTCACCGGCTCCCGCAAGGGCCGCTGAGCGTCCGGGGTGCCCCGCCGCGGCGGGGCGCCCCCCCGCCCCCGCCCCGCGCCCCCCCCCCCCCCCCGCGCCCCCCCCCCCCCCCCCCCCCCCCCCCCCCCCCCCCCCCCCCCCCCCCCCCCCCCCCCCGCCGCGCCCGCGGCGCGCGCCCGCCCGGGGCCGGGGCCATGATCGGGGGGTGAGCGATCCCGCGCCGGACACCGCGACCCGCACCCCGCACGGCACCCCCGAAGGCCCCGCGCACCGACCCGAGCGCCCCGGCGCGGCGCAGTGGGTCCCCCCGGGCGCGAGCGTGGAGCGACTGCGCGCAGCGGCCGCCGCGTGCCGCGGCTGCGAGCTGTGGGGACCGGCCACGCAGGTGGTGTTCTCCGCCGGTGCCGTCGACGGGCGCCTGGCGCTGGTGGGCGAGCAGCCCGGCGACCAGGAGGACCGGCGGGGGGTCCCGTTCGTCGGGCCGGCGGGCCGGCTGCTGCAGCGGGCCGTGGCCGAGGCGGGCATCGACCTGGCCACCACGTACGTCACCAACGCGGTGAAGCACTTCCGGTTCACCCGGGAAGCGCCGGGCAGGCGGCGCATCCACTCCAGTCCCGACGCCGTGCACGTGGCCGCCTGCCGGCCGTGGCTGGCGGCGGAGCTGGCGCAGGTGGACCCCGACGTCGTGGTGTGCCTGGGGGCCACGGCTGCGAAGGCGCTGCTGCCGGAGGACTTCCGCGTCACGAAGCACCGCGGGCAGCTGATCCGCCGGGCCACCTCGCGCGGGGAGAAGACCTTCCTGGGCACGATCCACCCCTCGGCGGTGCTGCGCGTGCCGGAGGCCGAGCGGGAGAGGGCGTACGCCGCACTGGTGGCGGACCTGCGGGTGGCGGCGGGGGCGCTGGGCTGACGCGGTCCTCGCCGTGCGAGGATAGATACATCATGGACACAGCTCAGGTGCACGTGGCTCCGCCCGCCGCCGAGCGCGTCTACGCCGACGTCAAGGCCGCCATCCTCGACCGCTCCCTGCCCGGCGGGCACCTGCTCACCGAGGGTGAGGTCGCCGAGCGCGTCGGCGTCTCGCGCACCCCCGTGCGCGAGGGCCTGCTGCGCCTGCAGGCCGAGGGGCTGGTGCACCTCATCCCCAAGCGCGGCGCGCTCGTCGTGCCCGTCTCCCCCGCCGAGGTCGAGGACGTCCTGGAGGCCCGCGAGCTCGTCGAGGTCCACACCGCCGCCCGCGCCTGGGAGCTGCGCGCCGAGCTGACCGGCCCGCTGGCCGGGCACCTGGACGCCATGCGCGCCGCCCGCGAGGCCGGCGACGCCTGGGCCTTCACCGCCGCCGACCGCGCCTTCCACGCCACCGTGGTGCGCGCCGCCGGCAACGAGATCCTCGCCGGGCTGTACGACACCCTGCGCGACCGGCAGATGCGCATGGGCGTGGCCATCGTCCGCGGCTCCCGCGAGCGCATGGGCACCACGCTCGACCAGCACGCCGCGCTGCTGGAGGCGCTGGCCGGTGAGGACCGCGAGCACTGGCTGCAGCTCGTGCGCGAGCACGTGCGCGGTGCCGGGCAGCGGCTGCGGGCCGCCCGGTGAGCGGCGCCGGTCCCACCACCGCCGGCACCGGGAGCGGTGCGGCGCCGCGCGGCGCCCGGCTGGTCTTCGCCGTGGGGGCCGCCGCCTACGTGGTCACCGTCGCCAACCGCACCTCCCTGGCAGCCGCCGGCCTCGAGGCGCAGGAGCGCTACGCCATCGGCGCCGGCGCCCTCTCCAGCTTCGCCGTGCTGCAGTTCCTCGTCTACGCCGCGCTGCAGGTCCCCGTCGGCGTGCTCATCGACCGCTGGGGCCCGCGCCGCCTCGTCGTGCTCGGCGGCGCCACCATGGGTGCCGGGCAGCTCCTGCTGGCCCTGAGCAGCGAGACGTGGCAGGCCGTGCTGGCCCGCGTCCTCGTCGGTGCCGGCGACGCCGCCACCTTCACCTCCGTCGTCCGCCTGGTCACCAACTGGTTCCCGCCGCGGCGGGTGCCCGTGATGACCCAGCTCGTCGGCCTGTTCGGCCAGCTGGGGCAGGTGTTCAGCGTCGTCCCGCTGGTCGCGCTGCTGCACGGGCCCGGCTGGACGCCCGCCTACGCCGGCATGGCCGCGTTCAGCGTCCTGGCGGCGGTCCTGGCGGTCCTCGTGCTGCGCGACGTGCCGCCCGGCGCCCCCGACCCCCGCACCCGCCGCGGCGCCCGGCAGGTCGCCGGTGACCTGCGCGACGCGCTGCGCCACCCCGGCACCCGGCTGGGGCTGTGGACCCACTGGGCCACCCCGTTCGCCGGCAACGCCTTCGCCGTGCTGTGGGGCTACCCGTTCCTCGTCTCCGGCCAGGGCCTGTCCACCGGGACCACCGGCGCCCTGCTGACCCTCTACACCGTCGTCGCCGCCGCCACCGGCCCGCTCATGGGCACCCTCGTGGCCCGGCACCCGCTGCGCCGTTCCTGGATCGTGCTGACCGTGGTCACCGGCCAGGCCGCCGCGTGGGCGGCCGTGCTGGCCTGGCCCGGCCGCGCGCCCCTGGCCCTGCTCGTGCTGCTCGTGGTCGTCCTGGGCACCGGCGTGCCCGGGTCGATGATCGGCTTCGACTACGCCCGCACCTCCAACCCCGCCCACCGCCTCGGGGGGGCCACCGGCATGACCAACGTCATGGGCTTCACCTCCACCGTCGTGGTCGTGCTCGCCGTCGGCGTGGTGCTGGACCTGCAGGGTGCCGGCAGCCCCGGCGCCTACTCCCTGGGCGCCTTCAAGCTCGCCTTCGCCGTGCAGTTCCCGCTGTGGGCGCTCGGCGTCGCCGGCATCCTCGTCAACCGCCGCCGCACCCGTGAGCTGCTGGCGCGCGAGGGGGTCGTGGTGCCCCGGATGCGCGAGGCGGTGCGCCGCGACCGCGCCGCACGCCGCTCGCGTTCCGGCGGCTCCGGCCGGGACGGCGCGTTGACCTGACCGGCCGTGCTCAGCACAGCCAGTCCAGGACCGCGGCCGCGGTCCACGACTGGTGGATGGTGGGCAGGGGCTCGCCGTTGAGCGCGTCGTAGTAGTCCGGGAAGTCCCCGCGCCCCACCACGCCCAGCCCCACGAC
>NZ_JBJLRI010000107.1:0-9219 GCF_050871405.1 Kineococcus esterisolvens | reverse complement strand
CCGCACCGCCGGTGCGGCCGGGGAACCCCTGACCGGAACCTCTGAGCGGGTTCCACCTGCCCGGGGTTCCGGTCGCGGTCCGCGCGGTGGGTCCCCTCAGACGAGCTCCCGCTGCGCGAACACCTCCGCCGCGTCGCGCAGCAGCACCGCGGTGCCGGGCCCGTACGCCTCGTAAGTGGCGCGGAAGCGCTCGTCGTCGACGTACATCGCCGTCAGCCCCCGGTACGCCTCGGCGCCGGGGGTCCAGAACTCCGACACCCACGCGTGGTGCCGGCGCAGGAGGTCCTGCACCTCGCGCTCGCCCGGGTCCGCGCCGCGCGCGGCGGCCGCGGCCAGGCCGCGGCCGATCGCGTCGGCCTCCGCGGCGTGCGCGGCGCGGCCCTCCTCCCCCAGCTCGCGCCAGTTCCGCTGCGCCGCCTCGTGGGCGTCGCGGCCCCAGCGCTGCACCACCTCCTCCTCGTAGCGGCTCGCGTCGAACCCCTCGAAGCTCGTCCTCACGTCCAGCTCCTCCCCCGTCTCGGTCCTGCGGATGGTCTCCCGCACCGACGCGGCCAGCCGCGTCAGCCGGGCGGCCTCGGCCTCCAGGAGCCCGGCGTGCTCGCGCAGCGCGGTCACCTCGTCGGTGCGCTCCTCGAGCACACCGGCGATCGCGCTCAGGCCGAGGCCCAGCTCCCGCAGCAGCAGGATCCGCTGGTAGCGGCGCAGCGCGGCGTCGTCGTAGTAGCGGTACCCGTTGGGCCCGACGCGGCTGGGGGCGAGCAGGCCGATGTCGGCGTAGTGCCGCAGCGTCCTGCTCGTCGTGCCGGTCGCCGTCGCGACCTGGTGGATCGTCCACTCCACGGTGCCCTCCTGAACTCCTGCGGCGACGCTAGGGGTTGACGCAGCGGCAGGGTCAAGGCCGCAGCGGCATGGTCGAGGGCACCGGGGAGGCGGCGCGGCGCGCCACGACCCGCTCCGGCTTGACCGTCCGCGGCGGGACGCCGTAGACACGCCGGGAGGAACGCGGAGGGCGCGGAGCGGCCCCGCCCGGGCGGACGGACGGGAGGCTCGTGCGCATCGAACGCGCGGTCGTGGTGCTGCCCGTGCTGGCGTCCGACCTGCCCCTCCTGGACGCCTGCCTGGAGCAGCTGGTGGCCGCCGCCGACGAGGCGTCGGCGGCGGGCGTGCCCACCGTCCTGGCGCCGGCGTGGGCGGTGGGGGCGGGACGGGCCCTGGTGGAGCTGGTGGAGTCGTGGCAGCCGCTGGTGGCGCTCGTCGACGGGGTGGGCCTGGAGCCCGAGCCCGTCCCGGCTGCGCACGGCGGCGACCCGGAGCGGCTGCTCGCCGCCGCCGCCGGGGCGGTGGCCTCGTGGCTGGAGCGGCCGGCCGCGACGGTGCTGCTGACGACGGGGCCGCAGGTGGCCGTGGGCAGCCGGTGGATCACCGAGCACGT
This sequence comes from Kineococcus esterisolvens, assembly GCF_050871405.1. Classification (NCBI taxonomy): domain Bacteria; kingdom Bacillati; phylum Actinomycetota; class Actinomycetes; order Kineosporiales; family Kineosporiaceae; genus Kineococcus; species Kineococcus esterisolvens. The sequence goes on along the minus strand of NZ_JBJLRI010000107.1, from coordinate 7,787 downwards.
GCACCACCACGCCTCGGGTGCGGAGGCGACGACCGGGCCGGTGCGGGGCGCGAACGGCCCGCACCCCGTGCGGCTGAACCTGGCGCTGCGCGCGGACCTGCTGCGCCGCTGCGGGGCCTCGGCCCTGCACGGTGCCGGGGACCGCCCGCTGGTGCACGCGCTGACGCCGTCGGTGGGGGTGCTGACGGCGGGTCAGCCGGCGTCGTCCTGAGCCTCGCGTCCGGTGCGGGGGTCCTCGGCGAGCAGGCGCAGCAGCTCCTGGCGGCAGCGCTCGAGCGCGTCGCCGGCGCGCCGGGCGTCGCCGGGGCGCCCGCTCAGGGCCACCTGCTGCAGCAGGCCGGCGATCTGCTGGACCTGCCGGCCCACCTCGCGGAACTCCCCGCGGGAGGGGCGGCCCTCCACGGTCTCCCACGGCGGCGGGGCGTCGGCCAGCTCGCGCTGGACGACGTCGCGGCCGGCGTCGGTGAGGGTGAACTGCTTGGGGTCGGCGGGGTCGGCGGTGACCAGACCCTCGTCCTGCAGCTGCTGCAGGGTGGGGTACACCGATCCGGGGCTGGGCTTCCAGGCGCCCTCGCTGCGGCGCTCGACCTCGCCGATGATGCGGTAGCCGTTGCTGGGCCCCTCGGCCAGCAGCACGAGCACAGCGGCCCGCACGTCGCCCTTGGGGCGGCGGGGTCCGCCGCGCCCGCGGTGGCCGTGGCCGCCGAAACCCCAGCCGCCGGGGCCGTCCGGACCGGGGCCGAAGCCGCCGAAGACCGCCCGGGCACCTGGCCCGCCCGGCCCGCCCGGCCCGCCCGGGCCGAAGGGGCCGAAGGGGCCGAAGGGGCCGAAGGGGCCCGGCCGGCGGCCGGAGCGGTGTCCGCGGTGCTCGCCGCGGTGGGGGCCCTCGGGGCCCGTGGGGGAGAACTTCACGTCGCAACCTCCGTCGTGGGGGGGCGGCACCATGCCGCCCGATATGTCAACGATACATCGCTGACGTATCGAGTGCTACCCCTCGGGAGGTGGGTGCTCCGTCAGCACGCCCCGCCCGATCGCCACCGCCGGCAGCACCTGCAGCACCGGGAAGCGCTGCAGCAACCGCAGCAACCGCGGCGCCCCCACCGGCGCGTCGCGCTCCAGGGAGGCCAGCAGGACCCGCCGGTGCGCCGCGCGCTGCACCACCTGCGTCAGCGCCACGGGCAACCACCGCCGCCGCTGCACCCGGGCCAGCTCGCGCGGCGAGGGCACCCCGCGGCGCAGCGGGCCGGCCAGCAGGCGGGCCGCGGCCACCGCGTCCTGCACCGCCAGGTTCACCCCCACCCCACCCACCGGCGACATCGCGTGCGCGGCATCGCCGATCACCAGCAGCCCGTCGCGGTACCAGCGCCGCAGCCGGTCGATGCGCACGTGCAGGACGTGCACGTCCTCGAAGCCCGCCAGCTCCTGCACCACCCCGGCCAGCTGCGGCAGCAGGCGGGCGAGGTCCGCGCGGAACGCCGGCAGGCCCCGTGCACGCACCGCGTCCAGCCCCCCGGAGGGCACCACGAAGGCGCACTGCAGGTAGTCCCCGCGGTCCAGGGCGAGGACGAACCGGCCGGCCGACACCCGCGCACCCGCCGGGGGGAGCGCCGCGGCCGCCGGCTTCGGCAACCGGAACCACAGCACGTCGATGCCCGCCCCGAACACCCGCAGCGGCAGGCCGGCGGCCTCGCGCAGCACCGAGCCCCGCCCGTCGGCCGCGACCGTCAGCGCCGCCCGCACCTCGCGCTCCGCACCGTCGGCCGCCGAGCGGTACCTGACGCCGCTCACCCGGCCACCCCGGTGCAGCAGCCCCACGACCTGCGCGCCCGTGCGCAGCTCGAAACCGGGCAACTGCCGGGCCCGCGCGGCGAGGAGGTCCAGGAAGTCCCACTGCGGCACCAGCGCCAGGAACGGGAACCCGCCCGGCAGCCGGGAGAAGTCCGCGACGCCGAACGTCCCGCCGTCGGTGGTGACGCTCACCCGGTCCACCCGCGCGTGCGGCAACCGCAGGAACTCCCCCGCCAGGCCCAGCTCGTCCAGCAGCCGCAGCGTCGAGGGGTGGACGGTGTCGCCGCGGAAGTCGCGCAGGAAGTCGGCGTGCTTCTCCAGCACCAGCACCCGCACGCCCGCGCGCGCCAGCAGCAGCCCCAGCACCACGCCCGCCGGGCCGCCGCCCGCGACGACGCAGGCGACCTCCTCGGCGCTCCCCGCGCCGCCCCGGCCGTCCTGCTGCACCACCGCGCCCCCTGCTCCGGACCGCTCGGCACCGCGGCCCGGCGGTGCCCATCCTGGCGCGGCCGGAGCGCCGGCGGAACCCCCGCGGAACGGGGTTCAGGGGCGGCGGTTCAGCCGGTGGGGGCGCGCGCGGCGTGCCACTCGGCGTTGAACACCCCGCCCAGCAGCACGACGACGGCCGCCAGCCACCCCAGCAGCGCGGCCGCCAGGGCGGTGCCGAGGAACTGCCCGACGGCGCGGACCGCCGCGTCCCCGCCGTCGACGTCCGGGACACCGGGCCCGGCGACCTCCACGTAGAACCGGAACCCCACGGCGAGCAGCGCCAGGCCGGCAGTGGCCAGGGCGGCGCCCGGCAGCGCGTCGCGCCAGCGGGTGTCGGCGTTCTGGCCCACCTGGTAGAGCCAGGCCAGGAACGCGGTGACGAGGGCCCCCAGGACCGGCCAGCGACCCAGCTCCCAGGCCCGGCGGAACGTGCCCCCGGCACCGAGGGCGTCGGCCAGCGCCTGACCGCCGCCGAGCAGCGGGCCCACGACGGCCAGGGCCAGGAACACCGTCGTGACGACGACCGCGGCCAGGGTGAAGACCAGCGACAGCCCCCACAGCCGCAGGAACCCGCGCCGCTCCTCGGTGCGGTAGGCGTCGCCGAGGGTGCGCACCGCCGCCCGGAACACGCGGCTGCCCAGCCAGAGGGCCACCGCGACGCTCGTCAGGGCCACCCCCACCTGCTCCTCGCGCAGCAGCTGCTCGACGAACGGCACCGCCACGTCCCCGGCCAGCTGCGGGCTCAGCGCGGCCTCCACCGCGTCGGTGAGGCGTTCCTCCATCTGCTGCACGACCCCCTGGCCGAGGAACTCGCGCAGCAGGCCCAGGCTGGCCCCGAGCATCGTCACCAGCGGCAGCAGGGACACCAGCAGGTAGTAGGCGATCTCCGCGGCCAGCCCCGGCACCCGCACCTCCACGGCCCGGTGGGCGGCGCGCACGGCGACGAGGGCGGGGTTGCGCCCCCGCACGCGGGCGCGGCGCGCGGCCGCCCCGTCCTCCAGGCGCCGCCAGACCGCGTCCCCGTCGATGTGCACCGGCCCACCCTCTCGCGCCACCGCCCCGCGGGTCGCGGACGGGGCTGCGGGTCCGGGTCGGCCGGGCCGGGTCAGCCGGGTTCGGGCGCGGACCCGGTGGTGGTCCCGAACTCGGCCCGCGCCCACCGCAGGGCCTCGGCCGCCGGCAGCGGACGGGCGAACAGGTACCCCTGCAGCTCGTCGCAGCCCATGGCGCGCAGGCGCTCGGCGGTGTCGGGGTCCTCCACGCCCTCGGCGACGACCACCAGGCCCAGCCGGTGCGCCAGCGCGATGACGGAGGAGACGATGACCTCGTCCTCGGGGTGGGCCAGCAGCTCGGTGACGAACTGGCGGTCCACCTTCAGCTCGTGCACCGCCAGCCCGCGCAGGTGCACCAGGCTCGTCGCGCCGGCGCCGAAGTCGTCCACCGAGACCCGCACGCCGCGCTCGCGCAGGCGCTGCACGGTGCGCCGCGCCCCGGCGGGGTCGATGACGATGGCCGTCTCGGTGATCTCCAGCACCAGCTGCTGCGCCGGCCAGCGGGTCAGCGCCAGGGCCTCCTCGACCATGCCCAGCAGGCCCTCGTCGAGGGTGGCGGCGCTGATGTTCACCGAGATCGTGGTGTCCAGGCCCTGCGCCCGCCACGACGCGACCTGGCGCACCGCCGTCAGCAGCACCCAGCGGGTGAGGGGCTGGATGAGCCGCGTGCGCTCCACCAGGGGCAGGAACGCCGCCGGGGGCAGCAGCCCCCGCACGGGGTGCTGCCAGCGCACCAGCGCCTCGAAGCCGAGCAGCCGCCCGGTGCCGCCGCCGGACACCTTCGGCTGGTAGTGCACGACGAGCTGGTCCTCGTCCATCGCCTGGCGCAGCTGGCCCAGGACCTCCAGCGCGTTCGTGGAGTGCGGGTCCTGGGCGGGGTCGTAGCGCAGCACCCCGGCACGGGCGTGCTTGGCCGCGTACATGGCCACGTCCGCGTGCTGCAGCAGCTCGCCGGCGGAGGAGCCGTCGGGACCGGCCAGGGCGATGCCGATGGTGCCCTGCACGTCCAGGGGGACCTCGCCGGAGGTGAACCCGCCCATGGACAGCCCCACCAGCACCCGCTTCGCCAGCACCTCCAGCTCCTCACCGGTGACGGGGCCGGGCACGAGGACGGCGAACTCGTCACCGCCGAGGCGGGTGACCTGCGACTCCTCCGCGACGGTGCGGTGCAGGACACCGGCGACCTGCCGCAGCAGGGCGTCGCCGGCGGTGTGCCCGAGGGTGTCGTTGACGTCGCGGAAGCCGTCCAGGTCCAGCAGCAGCAGGCCCGGGGCCCGGCCCTCCGCGAGCAGCCGCGCGATCCGCTCGGCGAGGGCGTCGCGGTTGCCCAGGCCCGTCAGCGCGTCGGTGCGGGCCGCCTCGGCGCTGCACCGGTCCCGGCGGCGCACCACGACGACCAGGGCGGCCGCGGCCGCCACGGTCACCAGGACCACGGTCGCCCAGGCGACCCACGCAGTGTCCACGCAGGCCCATCGGCACGCGGGCACCCCGGCCTGAACGGTCCGGCCGGGTGAGAGCCGCCGACCCGGCCGCCGGCGGGCTCAGGGCGCGGCGGGCACGTTCCACCGGCGCAGCACGGGGCGGCCGTGCTCGTGGCCGAGCTCGCTCCAGGTGCCGGCGTCCAGGGCGAACAGCGCCCCGGCGGTCGGCGACAGGCCCAGCCAGCAGGCCGCCAGCACCCGCAGGAAGTGGCCGTGGGCGATGAGCACGACGTCGGCGGCGTCGTCGCCACCCGCCTCCCGCACCGCGGTGGCGGCGCGGTCGAGCACGGTGCGGGCGCGCACCGCGACCTGCTGGACCGTCTCACCGGGGGTGTCGCCGGGCACGACGCCGTCGTGCCAGACCGACCAGGGCCGGCCGAGCTCCTCGGAGATCTGGGCGGTGGTGCGCCCCTCGTAGCCGCCGTAGTCCCACTCGGCGAGGTCGTCGTCGAGCTGCAGGGGCGCGGCGTCGGCCAGGCCGGCGAGCTCGGCGGTTCGGCGCGCGCGGGTGCGCGGGCTGCTGAGGACCAGGCAGGTGCGCCGGCCGGCGAGGACCGGGGCGAGGGCCCGGGCCTGGGCCTCGCCCTCGGCCGTCAGCGGGACGTCGGTGGCACCGGTGTGCTGGCCGGACAGGCTCCAGGCGGTCTGCCCGTGACGGACGACGAGGATGGACACGATCGGGACGGTACGCCGCCCGGCGCTGCGCCGCCGCGCGTGGTGGTGAGAATGTCCCCGTGACCCAGACTGCAGACCCCCGACCCGGTGACCCCTTCGGCGACGTCCTGAGCGCCAACGCCGAGTACGCGCGGACGTTCGTCGACCACGGGCGGCCCGGCGTGGCCGGCCGCGGGCTGGCCGTGCTGACGTGCATGGACTCGCGCATCTCGCCGCTGGAGGTGCTCGGCCTGACCCCCGGCGACGCGAAGATCCTGCGCAACGCCGGCGCCCGCGTCACCGACGACGTGCTGCGCACCCTGGTGCTGGCGACGTACCTGCTGGGCGTCGAGCGCGTGCTGGTGCTCGCGCACACCGACTGCGGGATGACCAAGAACACCGACGCGGACGTGCACGCGAAGGTCCTGGCGCAGGGCGTGGACTCGCGCAGCATCGACTTCCGCACGATCGCCGACCAGGAGGCCACCCTCGTGCACGACGTGCAGCGCATCCGCTCCTGGCCCTTCCTGCCGCCGCGGATGCCCGTCGCCGGCGGCGTGTACGACGTGCGCAGCGGGCGGATCCGGGTGGTCGTGGACGCCGACAGCCCCGCGGCGGAACCGGTGGCCCGCGAGGGCTGAGGGCCCGGGGGCCGGTGAGCGGGGGCGGGCGTGCCCGGGCCGATCCAGTCCATCGAGCGCGCCGCGGCCGTGCTGCGCCTGCTGTCGGGCGCGGGCCGCGGCCTGGGCGTGGTGGAGGTGGGCAACGCCCTGGGCCTCGCCAAGACCACCGCTCACGGCATCCTGCGCACCCTCGTGGACGTGGGGTTCGTCGTGCAGGACGAGGACGGCGACTACCGCGCCGCCCCCGGCCTGGCCGACCTCGGCCGTCCGCGCACCGGGGCCGACGACCTGCGCGCCCACGCGGTGAACTGGGCCGACTCCCTGGCGGCGCGCTCGGGCGAGTCGGTGCGCCTGGCCGTGCTGGCCGGCGACCGGGCGCTCGTGGTGCACCACGTGTTCCGCCCGGACGACAGCGCGCAGGAGCTCACCACCGGCACGAGCCTGCCCGCGCACGCGTGCGCCCTGGGCAAGGTGCTGCTGGCGTCGGCGCCGGTGCGCCTGCGCGGCCGGCTGGCCGCGATGACCGCCCGCACCGTCACCGACGCCGCTGCGCTGCGCCGCACCCTGGCGGCGGTCCGCGCACAGGGGTGGGCGCTGGAGGTGGAGGAGCTGACGCCCGGTGTCGCGGGGGTCGCCGCACCGGTGCGCGACCGCGGGGGCCTGGTCGTGGGGGCCATCGGGGTGCACGGCGACGCCGAGCACCTGGTGGACACCCGCGGGCGGCCGCGGGCGGGCGTGGTGCCCGCGGTGCGGCAGGCCGCGCGGTCGATCTCCCGCGAGCTGGGGGCCCGGGTCGGGTAGCCGGGGCGGGACCGGGCGACGGGCGCGCGGGCCCGCGGGCGGGCACCATCGGAGCAGCACCAGCACCGGACGACCGGAAGGACCTCACCGTGAGCGGTGGACTCGTGGCTCTGCTCGACGACGTGGCGGTGCTGGCGCGCGCGGCCGCCGCCTCCGTCGACGACATCGGCGTCGCCGCCGCACGGGCCAGCGCGAAGGCCGCCGGCGTCGTCGTCGACGACACCGCCGTCACACCGCAGTACGTGCGCGGCCTGGCCGCCGCGCGCGAGCTGCCGATCATCCGGCGCATCGCCGTGGGCTCGCTGCGCAACAAGCTGCTGATCATCCTGCCGGCGGTGCTGCTGCTGAGCCAGTTCCTGCCGTTCCTGCTCACCCCGATCCTCATGGTCGGCGGGGCGTACCTCTGCTTCGAGGGCGCGGAGAAGATCTGGCACAAGCTGCGCGGTCGCGGGCACGCCCACGACGGCGCCGAGGGCGAGCAGCTGCCGGACGAGGACGCCGTCGTGTCGGGGGCCGTGCGCACCGACTTCATCCTGTCCGCGGAGATCATGGTCATCTCGCTCAACGAGGTGGCCGACGAGCCGTTCGTGTCCCGGGCGGTGATCCTGGCGGTCGTCGGGATCGGCATCACCGTCCTGGTGTACGGGGTGGTCGGGCTGATCGTGAAGATGGACGACATCGGGTTGCGCCTGGCCCAGGTCCCCCGCGCGGCCGTGGCCCGCCTGGGCCGGGGGCTGGTCAAGGCGATGCCGCGCCTGCTCACCGTGCTGACCGTGGTGGGGACGGCCGCGATGCTGTGGGTCGGCGGGCACATCCTGCTGGTGGGCGCCGAGGAGCTGGGCCTGAGCGCCCCGTACGAGGCCGTGCACCACGTGGAGGAGGCGGCCCACGAGGCCGCC
>NZ_JBJLRI010000106.1:0-9320 GCF_050871405.1 Kineococcus esterisolvens | reverse complement strand
CGCCCCCCCGCGGGGGGGGGCGCGCGGAGCGGGGGGGTGGGGCGCCGCGCCGGGGGGGGGGCGGCCGGGGGGCGCCCGCCCCCCCCCCCCCCCCCCCCCCCCGTCCTCAGACCGCCGACACCACGAGCGGGACGGCCAGGACCGCCGCCCCCACGAGCACGCACACCGTGTCCGCTCGCCGCCACGGCGCCGGCAGCGCCCAGCTGCGCCGCCCCTCGCCCGCGGCACCGCGCGCATCCATCGCCACCGACACCCGCCCGGCACGCCGGACGGCGTCCACGAGCAGCCCGAAGGCGGCCGAGGCCAGCCAGCGGCCCCGCGACAGCGGTCCGCGCCCGGGCCCCAGCCCCCGGGCGCGACGGGCCGCGGCGAGCTGGTCCCACGCGTCGGCGAGGGTGGACAGCTGCCCCAGCGCGGCGACCACCGCGACCACCACGCGGCCGGGCAGCCGCAGCCGCTGCGCGAGGTGGTCACCGGCCTCGCTGGGGTCCAGGTGCGCCAGCAGCAGCGCCCCGGGCAGGACGAGCACCGCCAGGCGCAGCGCGGCGGTGAGCGCGGCCTGCAGCGGGTCCCCCTGACCGGGTTCGCCCAGCAGCCACGCCGACCAGCCGACCGACAGCGCCCCCACCGCCCCCGGCAGCAACCGGCGCGGCAGCGCCCGCCAGCGCTCCACCACCAGCGGCAGGCACAGCAGCTGAGCGGCCAGGCCCGCCGCACCGGCCACCCAGGTCGTCGCGGCGAACGAGGCGGGCACCGCCAGCAGCGACACCGCGAGCAGCGGCAGCGGCCCGCAGTGCCGCACGAGCGGACCCGGCCCGGCGCTGCGCAGCTCGGCGGGGGTGGGCGGTGGCCCGTTCTCCACAGCTCCCACAGGACCACCCACAGGGTTGTCCCCACGGCACTGCCCACAGTTGTGGACAGGGGTGTGGACATCGGCGTGGGCGACGGCGGGCGCGGTCGCGCGCACGGCGGGGTCGGCGCTCACGACGCCCTCCCCGCGGCGGCGGGCACGGCGGCGGGCACGGCGGCGGCGACGCGCCGGCCGGCGTGCAGGCGCACCGCCCCGTCGCCGCCCGGGTCCACGACCCGCACGAGGCGCTCGTCGTGGCTGCTGACGACGACCGCGGCGCCGTCGCGGGCCGCCGCGCGCAACAGCCCCGCCACCACCGACCAGGTGCGCCGGTCCTGCCCGACGCTCGGCTCGTCGGCCAGCAGCACCGCCGGGGAGGCCGCCAGCGCCCCCACCAGGGCCAGGCGGCGCTGCTCCCCGCCGGAGAGGCGGAACGGGTCCACCCGGGCGCGGTGCGCCAGGCCCAGCAGCTCCAGCAGGGCGTCGGCGTGCGCGGCGGGCAGGCCCAGGGCCGTCGCCGTGGCGGCGGCCTCGGCGCGCGCGGTGGTGCGCACGAAGGCGTGCTCGGGCGTCTGCGGCACCCACCCGGTGCGCGCGGCCAGCTCCCGCGAGCGCCACCGCCACGGTTGCGGGCGCACCCCGCCCGCCAGGGCGCCGCAGGCGCGCAGCTCCCCGGCGGTGGGGCGGGTGAGCCCGGCGAGCACGCCCAGCAGGGAGGACTTGCCGGACCCGCTGACCCCCACGAGCGGGGTCACCCGCCCCGCGGGCACGTCCACGTCCACACCGGTCAGGACGGTGGCGGGGGCGGGGGGCCGCAGCCCGCGGCGGCGGCGCACCAGCCCCAGCCCCGCACCGCGCAGCACGTCGCCGGTCACCGGCAGCCGCGGGGCGAGCAGTCCCGCGGGCACGGCGGCGGGCTCGGGCTCCGGCGCACCGGGCAGCCACAGCTCCCCCTCGCCCGCTCCCGGGACGAGGACCCGCCCGGGCGGGCCGTCGGCGGCGACGCGGCCGTCGCGGCCCAGCAGGACGACCCGGTCCACGTGCCCGGCCCACCCGGCCAGGTCGTGGTCGACGACGACGAGGGTGCGCCCCGCGGCGGCCCGGAGCACCGCCGCGCGCACGGCCTCGGCGGTGGGGGCGTCGAGCATCGACGTGGGCTCGTCCAGCAGCAGGACGCCGGGCTGCAGCGCCAGGACGCCGGCCAGCGCCAAGCGCTGGCGCTCGCCGCCGGACAGGGTCGCCACCTCCCGCCCGCGCCCGGCGGTGAAGCGGGCGGCGGCGTGGGCCCGGGCCACCCGCTCCCACACCTGCTCGCGGGGCAGCGCGAGGTTCTCCGGCCCGAAGGCGGTGTCGCGCCCGGCGGTGGCGGCCACGACCGCGTCCTGCGGGTCCTGCAGCAGCAGGCCGGCGGCGCCGGGACGGGTGGGCTCACCGGCGACGAGGACCTCGCCGGTGGCGACGGGCTCCCCGCCGGGCCCCTCCTCCAGCACGCCCGCCAGGGCGCGCAGCAGGGTGGACTTTCCCGCGCCGCTGGGCCCGGCGAGCAGGACGCGCTGGCCGGCGGGGACGTCCAGGTCGACCCCGTCCAGGACGGGTCGCGCGGCGCCGGGCGGGGTGACGCTCAGCCCCCGCACCCGCAGGGCGGCCGGTGCCGCGCCGGCCGCCTCAGCCACGGGTGCGGTGCTCGTGGCCCGCGGCGAACGCGGACAGGGCGCCGGAACGCGCCAGGGCCCGCACCAGGGCCCAGCCGCCCAGACCCGCCACGAGCACGCCGGAGACGACGAAGAAGCCCGCGTAGACGAGCTTCCAGTCCCAGCTCCACGCCGCCCAGTAGGCGGACCACTCGTAGACGGACTCGGCGGCGGCGGCCACGGCACCGGCCAGGACCGCGACGGCGAGCGTCCAGCGCCGCCACAGGAACAGCGCCACCGCGATCTCCACGCCCAGGCCCTGCACGGCGCCGGAGACGAGCACGCCGGCGCTCCACTGCGTGCCCAGCAGCGCCTCGACGCTGGCGGCGACCAGCTCGGTCAGCAGCGCGGCGCCGGGCCGGCGCACCACCAGGGCCCCGACGACGGCGGGCAGCAGCCACACGCCGCTGACGAGGCCCGCGACGGGCGGGAACAGGGCGAACAACGGGTCGAGGGCGCTGTAGGCGAAGTGCCAGCCCCAGAAGACGACGCCGAAGGCGACGCCGAGGACGGCGCTGGTGACGAGGTCGACGGTGCGCCAGCGGCCGGCGGGGCGGCGTCCGGTGCTCTTGCCGAGGGTGGTGCTCACGGTGGCCTCCTGGGTGCAGGAGGGGGACCCGCGGCCACGGTGGCCACGGGTCGAGGATCGCCCGACTCCCTACGCCGGTGCTAACCGGGTCAGGTTCGAGGGTCTGCGGCTGCCCGCACTCTCAGCGCCCTGCGGCGCTCCCCTGTCGTTCGGCGCCAACCCTACCCCGCTCCCCCGCCCCCGCGGTGGGCGAGCAGGATGGGGGTGTGCTGCGACACCTGCGTGGACCGGACGGCGGCCCTTCCCGGGGGGTGCGCCTGGTCACCGTCGTGCTCGTCGTGGCCCTGGTGGGCGCGACCGCCACGGCGCTGGCGCCGGTGCTGCGGTGGTTCCTGGACCTGCTGTAGGGCAGGGTGCACGCCATGAGTCCCATCGTCTGGAAGCTCGTCGGCCCCGGCGCCGCCGTCGCGGCGGGTGCCGTCGCCAACCGCCTCACGAAGAAGATCTGGGTGAGCGTCACGAAGTCGCCGCCACCGGCCAACCCGGAGGACCCGGACGTGGCGTGGAAGGAGGCCGTGGCGTGGGCGCTGGCCTCCGGCGCCATCATCGGCCTGAGCCGGCTGCTCGTGGAGCGCCAGGCGGCGGTCTGGTACCGCAAGGCCACCGGTGAGCAGCCCCCCGGCCTGCAGCGCGGCCAGGACGTCCGCACCTCCTGACGCGCGGCCGGCCGGGCGCTCCCCGCGACCGGGTGCGCTCGCGCCCGGTCGCGGGGCGGTTCAGCCCCAGCGGGCGGCGAGCCGGTCGTGACGGGCGTCGGCGTCGGGGTCGGTGCGGCGCAGCTCGGGGTGGTCGTCGTGGTGCTCGACGATCTCGCGCGCGCCGGCGGCGAAGCTCGTGGTCGCCGCGAAACCCGGCACCAGGCGCTTGAGCTTGGTGTTGTCGAAGAGGACCGAGTGCGCCTTGTCGCCCAGCAGGCTGGGCCCGCGCGAGGGGTCGTCGCGGGCGATGGCGTCGGAGGGCACGTGCACGAGGACCGGCTCGTCCGCTCCGGCGGCGCGGGCCAGGGCGCGGTGCACGGCGTCCCACGTGACCGCCTCGTCGGAGGTGATGTGGACGGCGTCACCGGTGAGGGCCGGTTCGCCCAGCAGCGGCACGAACCCCTTCGCGAAGTCGGTGTGGTGGGTCAGCACCCACAGGGAGGTGCCGTCGCCGTGCACGACGACGGGCGCGCCGCGGCGCATGCGCTCCACCACGGTCCAGCCGCCGTCCACGGGCGGCGAGGTGCGGTCGTAGGTGTGGCTGGGACGCACCACCGCAGCGGGGAACCCCTCCTCGCGGTAGGCCCGCGCGAGGAGCTCCTCGCAGGCGATCTTGTCGCGGGAGTACTGCCAGAACGGGTTCGCCAGCGGGGTGGACTCGGTGATCGGCAGGTGGCCCACGGGTTTCCGGTAGGCGGAGGCGCTGGAGACGAACCAGTACTGCCCCACGCGCCCGCGGAACGTCTCCACGTCGGCGGCGACGTGCTCGGGCGTGAACGCCAGGAAGTCCACGGCCACGTCGAACTCGCTGCCGCGCAGCGCCTCCCGCACGGCGGAGACGTCCCGGACGTCAGCGGTCACCTGCCGCACGCCCGCGGGCAGGGGGCGCTTGGACGCCGTGCCCCCGCGGTTGAGGACCGTCAGGTCCACCCCGCGCTCCACCGCCAGCGCCGCGCACGCGGAACTGATGATCCCCGTGCCCCCCATGAACAGCACCTTCAGCGCCACGCGCCCACTCCCGTCCTCGACACCGTCGTCGTACGCCGCCCTCGGTGACCGGTGGCGAGCCGAGGATAGGCCTGGAGCGCTCAGTGCACGACCTTGAGCCCGATGACGCAGCCGACGATCCCGGCGAGGAACAGCACCTTGAGCGCGGAGAAGCTCTCGGCGCCGGTGAGCATGGCGTACGCCACCGTCAGGACGGCGCCGATCCCGACCCACACCGCGTAGGACGTCCCCACGGGCAGCTCGCGCATCGCGTACGCCAGCCCGGCCATGCTGGCGACGACCGAGACGGCGAACACGACGGTGGGCCACAGCTTCGTGAAGCCCTCCGAGCGGTCCAGGGCCGTGGCCCACACCGCCTCGAGGGCACCGGAGAGCACGAGGACGATCCAGTGCACGCAGACCTCCTGGACGCGGGGCGAGGTCCCCACGTCTACCGGACCCGGCGACCGCTCCGGACGGGCGGGGGCGGCACGTCGCCCCGGATACCCTGAGCCGGTGACCCCCGGAGCCAAGTCGTCGCTGCACGCGCTGGGGTCCATCGAGCTGCAGACGCGGCGCGAGCTCATCCACGCCCGGCTGCGCGAGGCGATCAGCTCGGGCGAGCTCACCCCGGGCACGCACCTCGCGGAGGTGGAGCTCAGCGAGGCGCTCGGCGTCAGCCGCGGGACCCTGCGCGAGGCTCTGCGTCAGCTGCAGCAGGAGGGCCTGCTGACGTCGGACGCTCGCGGCCGCCTCTCGGTGCGCGTGGTCACCGAGCGCGAGGTCGAGGAGATCTTCACCGTCCGGCACGCGCTGGAGAGCCTGGCGCTGGAACTGATCTGCGCGCGCGAGGACCGCACCTCCGTCGTGGCGCGGGTGCGCGAGGAGCTGGAGAACCTGCGGGAGGCGGAGGGCGACGTCACCGCCCAGCTGGACGCGGACCTGGCCTTCCACGAGCGCATCTGCGAGCTGAGCGGGAACACCACGCTGCTGCACAGCTGGCGCTCGATCAGCGGCCTGGCCCGCGCAGCGATCACGGCGGCGGGGCCGCAGACCGCGCTGCACAACATGGCGTACCAGCGCCACGCGCCGATCGCCGACCACCTGGAGGCCGGCGACGCCGCCGGCGGCCGGGAGTTCCTGCGCACCCACATGCGGGAGGCCGCGGCGCGGATCGAGCAGCGGATGCGCCGCAGCGTGGAGCCCACCGCCGGCTGACCGCGGGACCGTGGCGACTCGCCCGGGGCCTTGACAAGCGCCTCCCACGATGTGGGAAAGTCTCCGCGTTCTACTGTCAACAGTAGGACCGATGACAGTCCAGTGCGGGACTGGTCCCCGTCGAAGGAGATGGCAGTGACGACAGCGAACGGTCGAGTCCTCGGGACCGAGCACAAGAAGAGGGTGGCCGTCGGCAGCGCCGTGGGCACCACGGTCGAGAACTACGACTTCATCGGCTTCGGAACGGCCGCGGCGCTGTACCTCGGCGACGCGTTCTTCCCGGACAGCGACCCCACGACGGCGCTGCTGTACTCCTTCGGCACGCTGGGCGTCGGGTTCGCCGCCCGCCCGCTGGGCGGCATCATCGGCGGCTACCTCGGCGACAAGATCGGCCGCCGGCCGGTGCTCATCGCCTCGCTGCTCGTCATGGGCCTGTCGACGGTGCTCATCGGGGCCCTGCCCACCTACGAGACCGCCGGGATCCTCGCCCCGATCCTGCTCGTCACCGTCCGGATCATCCAGGGCCTGGCCTTCGGCGCCGAGTGGGGCGGCGCGATCCTCATGACGTACGAGCACGCCCCGTGGCGGAGCAAGGGCGCCTACACGGCCATCCCGCAGGCCGGCTTCCCCCTGGGCCTGCTGCTCGCCAACCTCGCCTTCCTCGCCAGCGCGAGCCTGCCGGGCGACTGGGCCTGGCGCGTGCCGTTCCTGCTCAGCTCGATCCTCATCGGCGCGGGCATGTACATCCGCCTGAAGGTCGAGGAGTCCCCGGACTTCGAGGACGCCAAGGAGCAGGGCGAACTGGTGAAGAACCCGCTCGCCGAGGTGGTCCGTCAGGACTGGCGCAACCTGCTGCGCGCCTTCGGCCTGCGCATCGCCGAGACCGCCGGCTACGCGGTCTCCATCTCCTACGTCACCTCCTACGTCCACGACCAGGGCCTGGCCGAGCGTCCCGACACCATCCTGGCGATCGTCGTCGCAGCGCTGATCGGTTTCCCCGCCACGCTGCTGTGGGGCCGGCTCACCGACCGCATCGGCCGCAAGCCCGTGTACGCGTTCGGCACGACGCTGATGCTCCTGTTCGGCGTCCCGATGTTCCTCATGCTCAACACCGGGGACCTGGGGCTCATCATCGCCGTCTTCGTCATCGCCTTCGCGGTGTGCCAGAACTCCCTGGCCGGCACGCAGGGCGCGTGGTTCGCCGAGCTGTTCAGCACCGCGACCCGCTCCTCGGGCGCCTCGCTGGCGTACCAGCTCGCGGCCGTGGTATCCGGCTTCACCGCCTTCGCGGCCGTCGCGGCCTACGAGGCGTTCGGCTGGGCGGGCCCCGCGGGCCTGTTCATCCTCTTCGGCCTCATCGGTCTCGTCGCGACGCTCGCGACGCCGGAGACCAACGGCCCGGCACGCCGCGCCGAGGTCGAGCGCGCCACCGCTGCCGCCACCACCTCACCGAGCGCCTCCACGACCGCCGCGGTCTGACGAGCCCACCGCTCCCGCACCGACCCCCTCGAACTCCCGCACCCAGTGAAGGACCCCGACATGAGCTACCAGACCGGAGTCGGCCAGCGCACCGCCGTCGTCACGGGCGCCGCGTCCCCCCGCGGCATCGGTTTCGCCACCGCCCGCAGGTTCGCCGCCGAGGGGTGGGCCGTGGCCCTCCTCGACGTCGACGGCCCCGGCGCCGAGGCCGCCGCGGACAAGATCGCCAGCGAGTTCAAGACCCCCGTGCTGGGGCTGGCCGCGGACGTGACCGACCAGGAGTCCCTGGCCCGCTGCGTGGAGGTCCTGGCCGCCTCCGAGCTGCCGCCCGTGGGCGCCCTCGCCAACATCGCCGGTGTCGCCTCCCCCACCCCGTTCCTGGAGGTGGACCTGGAGGAGTGGCACCGCGTGGTGGGCATCAACCTCACCGGCACCTTCCTCGCCTGCCAGGCGTTCCTGCCGCAGATGATCGAGCACGGCTACGGCCGGATCGTGAACATGTCCTCGGTCTCCGCGCAGCAGGGCGGCGGCGTGTTCTCCAAGACGCCGTACTCGGCGGCGAAGGCCGGCGTGCTCGGCCTGACGCGCTCCCTGGCCCGCGAGGTGGCCCCCCACGGCATCACCGTCAACGCCCTCAGCCCGGGCGTGGTGGACACCGACATCCGCGCCGGCGCCACCGACGAGGAGAACGAGGCGCGCCTGGCCGCCGCGGTGCCGATGGGCCGCCAGGGCACGCCCGACGACCTGGCCGCCCTGGTCGTGTTCCTCTCCAGCGAGGACGCCTCCTACATCACCGGGACCACCCAGAACATCAACGGCGGTTCGTACATCGCCTGAGCGTCCGGACCCGGACGGTCTCGGAAGGAGCACCCGTGAGCGTGACACCCCTGGCGACGGCTCGACGCGTCGGCATCTCCACGATCAGCTTCCGGTTCCGGCCGCTCGAGGAGGCCCTGACCCTCATCGAGCGGATCGGCGCCGTGGAGGTGGACCTGGGCGCCATCCCCGCCGTGACGGACCACGTGCCGGTGCCCTTCACCGGCGACCCGCGGGAGTACGTGGCCGCGCTCGCGGCGCACGGCCTGACCGCGGGCGCCGTGAACTCCGACGTCGGCCCGCTCAACGACCCGGCGCTCGACGCCGAGGCGCTGGCGGCGACGGTCCGCCCGCTCGTCGAGCTGGCGGCGGCGACCGGTGCGGCGCTCGTCGTGCCGTGCGGCGGGCCGTCCTGGGAGGCGTACGTCGACGAGGAGACGGACCTGTCCCGCTGCGTCGCGAACCTGCGCGCGATCTCGCGGCTGTGCGGGGAGCGGGGCGTGCGCCTGCTGGTGGAGGTGCTGCACCACCGCCGCTGGGTCCACGACGTGGTGCGCGCCGACCGCGTCCTGGCCGCCCTGGGGCCGGAGGAGATCGGGCTGCTGCTGGACACCTCGCACGTCGTCGCCTCCGGCGACGACGTCGTGGCCTGGGCGCGGAAGCACGCCCGGCGGGTCGAGCGCGTGCACCTGCGCGACGCCGTGCCCGGCGACCTCAACCTCGGCATCGGGCGCGGGCAGGTGGACTTCCGCGGCGTGCTCGGCGCCCTGGAGGCCGGGGGCTTCACCGGCACGTACGTGCTGGAGCTGGAGACGCACGACGTCGACGAGCACGAGCGCGAGGCCGACGCCCAGCGGTCCTTCGACGAGGTCGCGGCCCTGCTGGGCGAGGTCGCGGTGGGGGGGGGGGGGGGGGGGGGGGGGGGGGGGGGGGGGGGGGGGGGGGGGGGGGGGGGGGGGGGGGGGGGGGGGGGGGGGGGGGGGGGGGGGGGG
>NZ_JBJLRI010000105.1:0-9425 GCF_050871405.1 Kineococcus esterisolvens | reverse complement strand
GGCCGGGGGGGGCGCGGCGCGCGCGCGGGGCGCGCGCGCCCCGCCCCCCCGCCCCCCGCCCCCCCCCCCCCCCCCCCCCCCCCGGCGCGGCCCCCCGCGCATCTTGTGCACGGCCTCCGGCTCGTCGCGGCGCACCCGCGGGTCCTGGGTAAGCACCTGCTCGACCTGTTCGTGCAGGTGCACCAGCAGCACGTCCCCGGCCGCCGAGTGCCGCTTCAGCTCGGTACGCCGGGGCAGTTCCACGGCGGCGAACGCTCGGCCCGGGCCCGGCTCCCGCGCCTCGACCGGCTCGCTCCCGGAGGGCTCCTGCGCGGCGTCGTCGCCAGGGCCGTCAGCGGGACCGCCGACGGCGCGGGTGTCGGTGGCGGTGGCGGCGGAACCGGCGCCCGACAGGAGGCGGCCCACCTTGGAGGGGCTGGCGGACACCGACAGCCCCGCGGCCCGCAGGGCATCGTCGAGCGCCTCGAAGGTCGCACGGTCCCCCTCGAGGAGCTCCAGTTCCACCTCCCGCCACCTCTGCACCGCTCCTGCCGCCTCACCGGAACCCGCCAGCGGGAGCAGCCTGCGGGCTTCGACGACGTCGTCGGCCAGCTCCAGCACGCGCCGGCCGGTGGCGTCCAGGACCGTGCGCACGTGGCGTCGGGTGTTCAGCTGCGCCACCGGTACCAGCGCGGCGCCGTCGGTGTGCTCGGCCACGAGCCGGCGCAGCGCGGCCGGCACGGTGCGCACGGCGCGCCCCAGCGGGACGCGCTGTTCCAGGCGGGCCCCGTCCGCACCGGGGGTCTTCAAGTGCCATCCCGCGTCCGTCCCTCCGGTGCGCCGACGCAGGGCGATCTTCGCAGCGCTCAGGCGCAGGTCGGCGGTGTCGAAGTACACCGCCTGCAGCTCGTGCTCCCCCAGGTCGCCCTCGCGCAACCCGGCCTCCGCAGCGCCGGGCACCTCCGCGAGCAGGGAGGACAACGTCGGCACGTCGGCGTCGAGCGCAACGTCGTACTTCACTTCGACTTCGTCGTGCGCGCTGATCATGCGCCCTGTTCTACCCCCGCTGCCCGCCGCGCGCACGAGCAGCAGGGAGCGCACGCGTGCACCGACCGCCGCACCGGCTACCGCGGGGGCGGGGTGGGCGGCACGACGTGGGGGCCGGCCTCGGCCGGGCGCGGGCCGTCCTGGGGGTGCAGGCGCACCGCGACGAGGGCCACGTCGTCCTCGGGGTGCTCGGGCAGCAGGCGCTGCAGGACGCCGTCGCACAGGTCGTCCAGGCTCTGCCCGGCCAGGTCGCGCATCGCCTCGCGCAACTGCACCAGGCCGGTGTCGAAGTCCTGGTCGCGGCGCTCGATGAGGCCGTCGGTGTACAGCAGCAGCGTCGAACCGCGGTCCAGGGCGATCTCCTCGTCGATGCGCCGCGAACCCGGGTCGATGCCCAGCAGCAGGTCGTGGTGCAGCCCCTGCAGGGCGGTCACGGTGCCGTCCGGGGTGATGAGCATCGGCGGTGGGTGACCGGCGTTGGACCAGCGCAGCCGGGTGGTGCCGCGCTCGCGCTGGTCCGCGCTCTGCTCCAGGCGCGCCACCACGGCGGTCGCCGTGGTGCCCACCGCCAGGCCCTCCATCGAGGCGTCCAGCCCGGAGAGCACGGCAGCGGGGGCCTCACCGCTGTAGTAGGCGATGCCGCGCAGCAGTGAACGCACCTGGCTCATCGCCGCGGCCGCGTCGATGTCGTGCCCCATCACGTCGCCGATGACGAGGACGGTGGCGCCGTCGGGCTGCAGGAAGGTGTCGTACCAGTCGCCACCGACCTGCGCGGCCTTCGCGGCGGGGCGGTAGCGCACCGCGATCTGCAGGTGGTCCGGCTCCACCGGCGCGCTCAGCAGGCTGCGCTGCAGCCCCTCGGCCATCTGCTCCTGCTGGCCGTACAAGCGCGCGTTGTCCAGCGCGAGCCCGGCGCGCTCGGCGACCTCCTCCACGGTGAGCAGATCCTCACCGGTCAGCACGGGGCGCCCCTCCGACCGGCAGAGGGTGATCAGGCCGATCGTCCGCCCCCGGGCTCGCAGGGGTACCGCTGCCGCGGTGTGCGGTGCCAACTGCCGGAGGAGCTGCCTCGCCCGCTCGTCGTGCAGGACGGCGGCGATGGCCTCGGTCGCCGGCGCGGGCACCAGCACGGTGCGGCGGGCTGCCACCGCGGTGGTGACGAAGGCGGTGCGGGGGTCCAGGGCCTTCAGCCGGCGGTCGACGTAGCGTTCCAGCACCGGTCGCACCGCCTCCTCGGCGTGCCAGGAGGCGATGTCGTGGAGGGTGCCGTGCGCGTCGACGAGGCTGACGATGCACCAGTCCCCCAGTGCCGGCACGACGTGCTGCGCCAAGCGGGCGACGGCTTCCTCGGCGTCCAGCGTCGCGGACAGGTCGGCGCTGACCCGGGCCAGCAGGGCCAACCGTTCGGCGGTGCGCTCAGCGGCTTCCTGGGCCTGCCGCGCCTGGTGCTGGGCGGCTTCGGCGGCACGCCGGGCCTGCTCGGCGGCACGCAGGGCCACCTGCGTCGCCGCACGCTCCGTCTCGGCCTGCTGCTGAGCGGCGCGGCGGGCGGTGACGTCCAGGAAGTACACCGACAGCCCGTCCGGGTCGCGCCAGGCGCGCACCTCGTACCAGCGGTCCAGCGGCGCGGGGTAGTACGCCTCGAAGTTGACCTGCTCGCCGGTGGCCATCGCGTGGCGGTACTGGACCTCGAACTCGGCGCCGACGGCGTCGGGGAACAGCTCCCACACGTTGCGGCCCAGCAGCTCCTCGCGCGTGCGCTGCAGCACCCGCTCCGCCTCCGCGTTGACGTAGCTGAAGCGCCAGTCGCGGTCGAGGGAGAAGAACGCCGACGACATCGACTCCAGCACCCGCGACACCCGGGCGTCCTGGTGCCGTTCGGCGGTGGTGTCGTAGACCGCGCCCAGCAGGTGCGCCGGGCGCCCGTCGGTGCCGCGCAGCGCCTCCCCGCGGGCCTTGACCCACCGGGTGTCCCCGTCGGGCAGCACCAGGCGGTACTCCGCCTCGAAGGTGGTTCCCGTCTCCACGGACTCGCCCAGCAGCCGGCGCACCCGCTGCAGGTCGTCGGGGTGGACGCGCTCCTCGAAGGCGCCCATGGTGCCGTCGAAGTCGTCGGCGCTGTAGCCGAACAGTTCCAGGACCCGCTCGTCCCACGTCAGGACGTCGGCGTCCAGGTCCCAGTCGAAGCTGCCCACTCCACCGGCCGCGATGGCCAGCTGCCAGCGCACCCGGTCCGCCTCGTACTGCAGCGAGAGCGCCGACAGCTCCAGCTCCGCGACCGCGGCGACCGCCAGCTCCGTCAGCACCTCCACGTCGGCGTTGCGCCACGCCCGCGGAACCGGGTCGAAGACGCACAGCGCACCGACCGCGTGCCCGTCCTGATCGATCAGGGGCACGCCCAGGTAGGCCCCCACCGCGCCGCTGGTCACCGGCGGCAGCGCAGCCACCCGCGCATCGGCTGCGGCGTCCTGCACGACCAGGGGCGCTCGACCGGCGGCCGTCACCGTGCACAACGAGTCCGCCAGCGGCCCGGTGCCGCCCACCAGCTCCGGGGCCTGACCGGCCACCGCGCCGATGGTCTGCACGTCGGTCAACAGCGAGACCTGCGCCGCCGAGGTCGACAGCATCCGCGCCGCCAGGTGCGCCAGCCGCTGCAGCGCCGGGTTCGCCGGCGCGCTCACCAGCCGCCGAGCGGCCTCGGTGCGGGCCGCGTCCTGCGCCGAGCGGGCGACGGCGCCCACGAGCTGAGCGGCAGGGGCGGCGTCGCCCTCGGCGGCACCGCCACCACCCTCGTCGGCGGCTCGACCGCCGCCACCCGCCGGCCGGGATGCTGCCACCACTGCACGACCTCGAATCCCCGCGCTGTACCCGTGCGCCCTGGTTCCTGAAGGCTGGAGGTGGTGCCCGCGCAGCGCACCACCGCCCTCCACCCTACGGCGGCGCGGGCGGCCGCTCGTCTTGCCGCCACCCGGCTGCGGCTGCACATTGGACGAACCGCACCGGTGGCTCCCCACCGGCCTCGCGGCACCGTCAGGCACTCGCCCCGCACGGGCGCGCAGGAAGAGGTCCCATGGCACGGCTCGTCCTGGACCCGGAGCTCTCGGCCGTGGCCACTGCCCGGCACTGGGTCAGCGACGAGGTCACCCGCTGCGGCGCACCCTGCGCCGCGCAGGTCGACGAGGACGTCGTGCAGCTGCTCACCTCGGAGGTCGTCGGCAACGCGATGCGCCACGGCGCCGGCCCGGTCACCATCGAGGTGGACTGCGACGAGGAGCACGTCCGCATCGCCGTCACCGACGCCAGCCCCGCCACCCCGGTCGTGCGCCACGTCGGCCCGGAAGCCACCGGCGGACGCGGCATGGCCCTCATCGAGCAGCTCGCCAGCCGCTGGGGCTCCCGGGCCGCCCGCCCGCCGGCCACCGGCAAGACCGTGTGGTTCCAGTTGACGGGGACCTCGTGAGGCGCCCGCCTCGGCGGGTCGCAGCGAGCGCCGATCCGCGGGACCTCCCCGGAACGGGGCGGGGCTGAGCGCCGGGTCAGGACGAGCCGGTGGACCGCGAGCGACGGGCGTGTCCGCGGAACGCGGCGATCATGTCGCCGAACACCGGCTGACGGTCGAGCCGCGTGCAGGTGCGCACCCCGTTCGGTTCGTCGACCCACGTGCTGGACTTCGGCGACAGCGCCGTCCCGATGAGCGGGCAGCTGTCTCCGAGCGGCCACACGGCGTCGACCTCGAAGCCGTCCGGGAGCGGGAGCTCGACGAACCTTCGCCACAACCACGCACCGAGCCGTCCACAGCCCTCGAGCGCGTCCTCGATCTGGGCGACGCTCCACGCGCAGGTGCGGTACAGGTCTCCAGCGGGAACTGCCAGCGTTCCAGCCCGGCGGCGCCGAAGACGTGGGCGGCGGCGGCCCGGTCCGTGTCCCGGTTGCACTCGGGACGCTCGGTGGACGAGCCGCCGACCCGGGACAACGTCATCCGGTCAGCGATCCCCGGGTCGTGGTGCAGCGCCTCGGCGACGTTGGTCAGCGGTCCGGCGCAGACGACGACCAGCGGCAGGGGGTCTTCGCGGCGGGCGGCCCGGACGATGGCCCTGGCCACCTCGGACGGCGGCCTCGCCGGGTCGCAGGTGTCGTCGCCGCCCGCGTGGACGGCGGGTGCGGCACCGCCTCCGACGAGAGCGACCAGCTCCTCGGCGAGAGCGGCTCCACGCGCGCTGCCGCCGGCCGGCGGCCCGAACTGCGGGGACAGCAGCGAACTGGTGACGGCTTCGACGACGTTGCCGGGCAGGAGCAGGTGGTGGGCCAGCGCCACGAGGCCGTCGGGGTCCCCCGCCCAGTCGTCGTCGACGACGACCCGCGACCTCCGGGCGATGCTGAGCGTCGTCCGGATCCGTGCTTCCCCTCGTGCGGGCATCAGCACCTCCCCCGTGACCGCCACGCGGCGGTCACGGGGGAGGTGGGGCCGACGGCCGGACGGCCCGGGGTCACAGGGTCGCGGGCACCGTGCTCACGTCACCGTCGGCGGCGGCGGCCAGGACCGGGACGGCCCGCTCGACGGCGTACGGCAGCGACAACGGGCTGGAGAACCCGAGTGCGCCGGCGAAGTCGTCCTCGAAGGCCGGCACGTAGACGGTGCGCCCCTCGGTGACGACCGACAGGGCGGCGGCGGCACCGTTGGCGGTGAACTCCTCGGCACCGGCGCCCAGCACGACGAGCACGTCGGTGTCCATCAGGGAGATCTGCTCAGCGCTGAGCTCACCCTCGGTGGGGTTGCCCTCGAAGCCGAGGTCCTGGAAGAACTTGCCGCGCGGATCGCCGGCGCCCAGCAGGTAGTACTGACCGCTGATGATGAGCGCGACGCTGATCGTCTTGCCGCTGAACCCGGGGTTCGCCTCGACCGCGTCCTGGAACTCGGCCTCGACCTGCTCGGTCAGCGCGCGGGCCCCCTCGGCCTCGCCCAGCGCCTCGCCGATGACCCGGAGCTCCTCCTGCCAGGTCGCTGCCGCGCCCTCGGTCCGCCCCGGGGCGTCGGCGATGGTGGGGGCGATGGCGCTCAGCTGGTCGTAGGTGCCCTGCTCCATGTACGAGTAGGCCCCGATGATCAGGTCGGGGCGCAGAGCGGCGATCGCCTCGAGGTTCAGCTCCGCCTGACCGACCTCGGGGATCCCGCCCTCGGGCAGGAGGTCCTGCGCCCACGGCCGCCGGGCCGAGTCGTAGCTGAGGGTCTTGCGGGTCCCCACCGGGGTGAGTCCCAGGGCCAGGACGAAGTCCTGCTCGTTGTAGCCGACGGTCACGACCCTGGCCGGGGCCCCGGTGATGCGGGTGGAGCCGAGCCGGTGCTCGACGGTGACCGGGAAGGCACCGCCCCCGGCGGCGGTGGGCGTGCCCGCGGACGAGGCCGGGGACCGCGCGCCGGCGGAGTCGTCCTCACCCCCGCAGGCGGCCAGGGTGACCACGGCGCCGGAGGCGGCCAGGGCGGCGAGGACTGAACGACGGTGCACGCGCCGAGGATAGCCTCACCTGATCTTCGGCTCCGCCCGCTCCCCCGGACGGTCCTCAGCGGTAGTAGACGGCGGTGGGCACCCCGTCCAGCACGTGCACGCGCACGGGCGTGTCGAAGACCCGCTCGAGGACGTCGGTGCGCACGACCTCCTCGGGGGTGCCCTGGGCCACCACGCGCCCGTCGCGCACGGCGACGATGCGGTCGGACCAGGCCGCGGCGAAGTTGACGTCGTGCACCACCAGGGCGACCGCGCGGCCCAGATCGTCGGCGACGCGGCGCAGCAGCCGCATCATCCGCACGGCGTGGCGGATGTCGAGGTTGTTCAGCGGCTCGTCCAGCAGGACGTAGCGGGTCCCCTGGGCCAGGACCATCGCCACGTAGGCGCGCTGGCGCTGCCCTCCGGAGAGCTGGTCCAGGTAGCGGCCCTGCAGGTCGGTGAGGTCCAGGAACTCGAGGGCCTCGTCCACGGCGGCGACGTCGACGGGGGTGAGCCGGCCGCCGCAGTGCGGGAAGCGGCCGAAGGAGACCAGTTCGCGCACGCTGAGGCGGGCGGTGAAGTGGTTCTCCTGGCGCAGGACCGCCACGAGCTTGGCGACGTCGCTGGAGCGGGCGCGGTGCACGTCGACCGGCTCGCCGTCGCCGTGCACGCGCACCGAGCCGGCGTCGGGTTCGGCCAGGCGCCCGGCGATGGTCAGCAGGGTGGACTTGCCGGCGCCGTTGGGCCCGATGACGGAGGTGATGCCGCGCTCGGCGACGACCTCGGTGACCGGCCCCAGGACTGGGGTGGAGTCGTAGGCCTTGGTGACGCCGTCGACGGTGATCACAACGTGCCCTTCCGCAGCAGCAGGACGAGGAAGACGAGACCGCCGATGAACTCCAGCACGACGGTGAGCATGCCGGTGGCGTAGAAGACGTGCTCCATGACGAACTGCCCTCCGACCAGGACGAGCACGCCGAGGGAGAACGCCGTGGGCAGCAACACGGCGTGCCGGTGCGACCCGGCGATCTGGTGGGTGAGCGCGGCGACGAGGAACCCGAAGAACGTCATCGGGCCGACGAGCGCGGTGGACATGGCCACCAGCACGGACACGCACACGAGCGCCACGGTCAGTTCGCGGCGGTGGTCGACGCCGAGGTTGGTGGCCACGTCGCGCCCCAGGTGCAACACGTCCAGGCGTGCGTGGCGGCGCACGACGACGAAGCCGACCAGGACGCACACCGCCCCCGCCAGCGGCAGGACCTGCGGGTCGGCCGCGGTGAGCCGGCCGAACAGGCGCGCGGAGAGCAGGTCGTAGTCGGCGGGCGCCAGGACCCGCTGGCCGAAGGTCGCCAGGCTGTCGAAGGCCATGCCGATCGCGACCCCGACCAGCAGCAGGACGTGCAGGTTGGCGCGGCGGCCGGAGAACAGCCAGCGGAACAGGAACGTGGCGAAGGCGACCATGAGCAGCGTCTGGGCCGCCACCTTGCCGACCCCGTCGGTGGCGGCCAGCACACCTCCGCCGAAGACCACGACCAGCGCCGTCTGGGCCAGGGTGTAGACGGAGTCGAACCCCATGATGGAGGGGGTGAGGATCCGGTTCTGGGTGACGGTCTGGAACAGCAGGGTCGCCACGCCCTGCGTGAAGGCGACGACCACCATGGCGCCGACGGCGATCAGCCGGCGCTCGATCGCGAACTCGAAGGAGCCGCGCAGGAACAGGAACAGGTAGCAGAGCACGGCGGTGACGGCCAGGGCGCCCACGACCGCCACCCGCAACCAGGGGCGCGGCGACCGTCCGGCGCGGGCGGCCCGCCCCTCCCGCGGGCCGGGGCGGTGCGCAGCGCTGCTCCGGCGCGGCGGGCGCACGCCGCTCGCGACGCGCACGGTGGTGTCCTCAGCCACGCAGCGACCCCCTCCGGCGCAGGACCAGCACGACGAACGCGGTGGCGCCCACCGCGCCCAGGACGACCGAGGCGGGGACCTCCAGCGGGAACACGACGGTGCGGCCGACGAGGTCGCACACCACCATCAGGGCCACGCTGGCCAGCACCACCCAGGGCAGGTTGCGACGCACGTCGTCGCCGCGCAGCAGGGACACGACGTTGGGCACGACCAGGCCCAGGAACGGCACGAAACCGACCACGACGGTCGTCACGCCGGTGGCCAGGGCCACCATCGCGGTGCCGGTGAACACCACGCGGCCGTGGTGCAGGCCCAGGTTCGTGGAGACGTCCCTGCCCAGGCCGGCGATGGTGAACCGGTCGGCGGTCACGTACACGGCCACGACGACGAGGCCGACGATCCACAGCGGTTCGTAGCGCCCGCGCACGATGTCGTTGAAACCGCCCGAGCGCCAGGACGCCAGCATCTGCAGCAGGTCGTTCTCCGATGCCAGGTAGGTGGTGGCCGCGCCGACGACCGAGCCGAGCATGATGCCGACCAGCGGCACGATGACCGACGAACGCAGCGACACCCGCCGCAGCACCCCCAGGAACACCAGGGTCCCCACCAGGGCGAGCAGGCTCGCCACGACCATGCGCACGATCGTGGGCGCCCCCGGGTGGGCGACGGCGAGGGCGACGATGCCCAGGGCCGCCCACTGGCTGGACCCGGTGGTGGTGGGTTCGACGAACTTGTTCTGCACGAGGACCTGCATCACCACGCCGGACACGCCCATGGCGGCAGCGGCCAGCACGAGGGCCAGGGTGCGCGGGACGCGGCTGATGAAGAACATCTCGCGCGCCTGCGCGTCGTGCAGGAACGTCTCGACGGTGATGTCGTACCCGCCCACGGCCAGGGAGACGCAGACGAGGGCGAGCACGACGACGACCCCCACGGCCAGGGGGACCCGGCGCAGGGGGGCGAGGCGGGGCGGCGGCCCGGCGGGCGCGGCCGGTGCGGCCGTGCCCGCCG
>NZ_JBJLRI010000104.1:0-9953 GCF_050871405.1 Kineococcus esterisolvens | reverse complement strand
GGGCCCGCCCCCCGCACCCCCCCGCCGGGCCCCGCGGGGGGCCGGGCCGGCCGCCCCCCGCCCCGCCCCCCCCCCCCCCCCCCCCCCCCCGCCGCGGCGCCCTGACGTGGAAGGGCCGGTCGCTGCCGTGAGCGCGGTGCAGCGGTGAGCCGGGTGGTGGTGGTCGGCGCGGGCCTGGGGGGCCTGTCGGCCTCGGCGCGGCTGGCGGCCCTGGGCCACGACGTCGTGCTGTGCGAGCAGGCGCCGGACGTCGGCGGCAAGCTCGGCTGGTTCAGCCACGACGGCTTCTCCTTCGACACCGGACCGTCGCTGCTGACGCTGCCGGCGGTGCAGCGCGACCTGTTCCTGAAGACCGGCGCGCCGATCGAGTCGGTGCTGGACGTGGTGCCCCTGGACCCGGTCGCGCACTACCGCTTCGGCGACGGCACGGAGCTGGACCTGCCGGGCGGCGGGCGCGCGGCGGTGGCCGCGGCGCTGGACGAGGCGCTGGGTGCGGGCACCGGCGAGCAGTGGACGCGGTTCCTGCAGCGCGCCGCAGCGGTGTGGGACGTGGCGCGCGGGCCGTTCCTGGAGTCGCCGCTGGAGGGGCCGCGCACGCTGCTGCGCCTGGCGCGCAGCACCTCGGACGTGCGGACGGTCGCTCCCTGGGCGTCGCTGCGTTCGCTGGGGCGGCACTACCTGCACGACCCGCGGCTGCGGGTGCTGCTGGACCGCTACGCCACCTACTCCGGCTCTCACCCGGCGAAGGCGCCGGCGGCGCTGGCGACGGTCCCGTTCGTGGAGCAGACCTTCGGCGCGTGGTACGTGCGCGGCGGGCTGCGGCGGCTGGCGGAGGCGGTGGCCGAGCGGGCCCGCGAGCGCGGGGTGGTGGTGCGCACGGGTGCCGCGGTGGAACGGGTGCTGGAGTCCGGCGGCCGGGCGGCGGGCGTGCGGCTGGCGGGCGGTGAGGAGCTGCGCGCCGACGTCGTGGTCTCCGCGGTGGACGCCGCGCACCTCTACCGGGACCTGCTGCCGCGCCCGCGGCTGCGGCCGGACCCGCGGCGGCGCTCCTCCTCGGGGTTCGTGCTGCTGCTGGCGCTGGAGGGGCGCACCCCGGGCCTGCGGCACCACACGGTGCTGTTCCCCGACGACTACGACGCCGAGTTCACCGACCTGGCCGCCGGCCGCCCGGTGGCCGACCCCACCGTGTACGTCAGCGCCCCCGACGACCCGGCGCTGCGGCCCTCGGAGGGCACCGAGGCGTGGTTCGTGCTCGTCAACGCCCCCGTGCACGAC
The DNA here is from genome assembly GCF_050871405.1 of Kineococcus esterisolvens. Lineage (NCBI taxonomy): Bacteria > Bacillati > Actinomycetota > Actinomycetes > Kineosporiales > Kineosporiaceae > Kineococcus > Kineococcus esterisolvens. Next base: position 8,678 of record NZ_JBJLRI010000104.1, on the reverse strand, counting down.
CCCGGCGCTCGCGCCCCCGGCGGCACGGACTGGACGGACGAGCGGCTGGTGACCGGGTACGCCGAGCGGGTGCTGGCGACGATGGCCCGCCGCGGCCTGGACGTGCGCGAGCGGCTGCGCTGGTACGAGGTGCGCACGCCGGCGGACCTGGCCCGCGACACCCGCAGCGACGGCGGCGCGATCTACGGCACCTCCAGCGACGGGGCCCGCTCGGCGTTCCTGCGCCCCGCGAACCGCTCCCCCGTGCCGGGGCTGTTCCTCGTCGGCGGCAGCGCCCACCCGGGCGGCGGGCTGCCGCTGGTGGGGTTGTCGGCGCGCATCGTGGCCGACCTCGTGGGACCCGCCTGAGCAGCGCTCAGAGCCGCCGGCCGAGGGCCACGGCCACCTGCACGAGACCGACGGCGCCCAGCAGCGCCCACGCCGCGGCGCCGAGCAGGGCCCACGGCGCCTGCCCGGGGGCGATGGCCGTGGCGGCGGCGCACGCTGCGGCCACGGCGATGCGCACGGGCCGCTCGGCGACGCTGACGACCCCGACGTCGCGGGCACCCAGCCCCTGGGCGCGGGCGCGCAGGTACTCCTGCAGCTGCGCCAGGCCGCCCGCGAGCGCCGCCAGCCAGGCGGGGGCGCCGCAGCCGAGCAGCACGAGGGCGCAGGCGGCGTCGCCGACGCGGTCGCAGCAGGCGTCCAGCAGCGCACCGCGGTCGCTGGTGCGCTCGCGCAGCACCGCCACCGCCCCGTCGAGGTTGTCGAGCAGCCCGCCGGCGACCACGAGGACCGCCACGGCGACCGCCGGGGCGCCGCCGGGGCCGGCCACCAGCGCCACCCAGGCCGCCGAGGCGGCCAGGGCGGTGCCGGCGAGGGTCACCGCGGCCGGCGGCACCCTCGCGAGCGCCAGGGGGCGGGCGAGGACGTGCACGCCGCCCAGCCAGGCGCGCACCAGACCGGTGGCGGCCGCCCCGCCGTGCAGCCGGGACCAGCGCCGCAGGTACTCGGCGCGGTCCGGCACCGCCGGCCCGCGCGTTTGGGGAGCGCGCTGGGTGGGCACGGGGACCACCGTAGGTCGTGGTGCCGGCACCGGCCGGTCGCGACCGCGCCCACCCGGTCGCCGGGTGCTGCCCTCCTGCCTAGAGTGCCCCCTGTGCCGCCGCCCCCAGCAGCTCCCCCGACGGTCCCCGACCCCGATCAGCGGACCGCCGCCCTCGGCGTGCGCGACCGGGTGGAGGAGGTCCTCGCCGCCTTCGTCGACGACCAGCGCCGCGTGCTGGGCGAGCTCGGTGACGACTGCGAGCCGCTGCTGGAGGCGGTGACGACGCTGCTGGCCGGCGGCAAGCGGCTGCGGCCGGCGTTCTGCTACTGGGGCTTCCGCGGCGCCGACGGCGGCGGGCCCGGCGAGGCCGAGGCGGGCGTCGTCACGGCGGCGGCGGCGCTGGAGCTGTTCCAGGCCGCGGCGCTGCTGCACGACGACGTCATGGACGACTCCGACACCCGCCGCGGCAAGCCGGCCGCGCACCGGTGGTTCGCCGGCCTGCACGCGGGTGCCGGGTGGTCCGGCAGCGCCGAGCGCTTCGGCCTGGCCGGTGCGGTGCTGGCCGGGGACCTGTGCCTGGCGTGGAGCGACGAGCTGTACTCGCGCGCGCCGCTGGGCGCCGACGCGCTGCGCCGCGGCCGGCGGGTGTTCGAGACGATGCGCACCCAGCTGATGGGCGGTCAGTACCTGGACATGCTGGAGCAGGCGTCCTCCGAGGCGCTGGGGCCGGCGGGGGCGGTGGAGCGGGCCCGGCGGGTCGTGCGGTTCAAGAGCGCGAAGTACTCGGTGGAGCACCCGCTGCTGCTGGGGGCGACGCTGGCGGGGGCACCGGAGCCGCTGCTGGCCGACCTGTCGCGCTTCGGCCTGGCACTGGGCGAGGCGTTCCAGCTGCGCGACGACGTCCTGGGCGTGTTCGGCGACCCGGAGGAGACCGGCAAGCCCGCCGGCGACGACCTGCGCGAGGGCAAGCGCACCGTCCTGGTGGCGCTGGCCGTGCAGGCCGCCTCCCCGGCTCAGGCGGCGCTGGTGAGCCGGCACCTGGGCGACCCGCAACTGGACGGCGACGGCGTGGCGGCGCTGCGCAGGGTGCTGGTGGACACCGGCGCGCTGGACGGGGTGGAGCGCATCATCGCCGAGCAGGTGGACGTGGCCTGCAGCACGCTGGACGCCGCCGACCTGGCGGAGCCGGCGCGCGCCGCGCTGCACGAGCTGGTCGTGGCGGCCACGAGGAGGAGTTCCTGATGGCCGGGTCGACGCGAGCGCTGGACTGGCTGCCGGGGCGCACCCGGCGCGTGGAGGGGCGCAGCGACCACGTCGTGGTGGTCGGTGCGGGCCTGGGGGGTCTGTCCACGGCGATGCGGCTGGCCGCGGCCGGGCGGCGGGTGACCGTGCTGGAGCGCGAGGACGTGCCGGGCGGGCGCGCGGGGCTGTCGGTGAAGGACGTGCCCGACGGGCAGTACCGCTTCGACACGGGCCCGTCGGTGCTGACGATGCCGGACCTCATCGCCGACTGCTTCGACGCGCTCGGCGAGGAGATGGGCCACTGGCTGGACCTGCGACCGGTGGACCCGCTGTACCGGGGGACCTTCGCCGACGGCTCGCGACTGGAGGTCTCCGCGGAGGTGGAGCGCACGGCCCAGGCGATCGGCGAGCTGTGCGGGGCCGCGGAGGCCGACGGCTACCGCCGGTTCGTCGCCCACGTCGGGGACCTGTACCGCTACGAGATCCGCGACTTCATCGACTCCAACATCGACACCCCGCTGGACCTGCTGAAGCCGAACCTGGTGCGGCTGCTGGCGGCCGGCGGGTTCCGGAAGATGGCACCGGAGGTCGGCAAGCACCTCAAGGACCCGCGCACGCAGCGGATGTTCTCCTTCCAGGCGCTGTACGCGGGCCTGTCGCCGTACGACGCGCTGGCGCTGTACTCGGTCATCGCGTACATGGACACCGTGGCGGGGGTGTTCTTCCCGAAGGGCGGCATGCACGCGATCCCCACGGCGATGGCGGCCGCGGCGGAGAAGCACGGTGTGCAGTTCCACTACGGCACCGAGGTGGCGCGGGTGGAACGCACCGGCCGGCGCGCCACGGGTGTGATCACCACCGACGGGCGGCGCTTCGGCGCGGACGTCGTGGTGCTCAACCCAGACCTGCCGGTGGCGCACCGCGACCTGCTGGGCACCGACCCGTGGCGGCTGCGGCACCTGACGTACTCGCCGTCCTGCTACCTCATGCACGTCGGCTCCAGCGCGGACTACCCGGACCCGGTGCACCACTCGATCCACTTCGGCGCGGCGTGGAAGGAGGTGTTCGCCGAACTGCTGGACGGTCGGCTGATGAGCGACCCCTCGATCCTGGTGTCCCGGCCGACCGTCTCCGACCCGGGCCTGGCCCCGGCGGGCAAGCACGTCTACTACGTGCTGTTCCCCACGCCGTCGCTGGCGGCGGGCCCCTCCCCGATCGACTGGGACCGCGTCGGCCCGCGCTACCGCGAGCACGTGATGGGGGTGCTCGCCGAGCGCGGCTACCCGGGTTTCTCCGACGCGGTGGAGGCCGAGGACGTCATCACGCCGGCGGACTGGGAACGGCAGGGCATGGCGGCCGGTGCCCCGTTCGCCTCCTCGCACGCCTTCCGGCAGACCGGCCCGTTCCGGCCGGGGAACCTGTGGGGCGAAAACGTCGTGTTCACCGGGTCGGGCACCCAGCCCGGGGTGGGTGTGCCGATGGTGCTGGTGTCGGGGCGCCTGGCGGCGGAACGGGTCACGGGGCCGAACCGCTCCTACCGCTCCCGCGCCTGGCGCTGAGACCGCCCACCGCGGCAGCCGCGCACCCGCCCGCCCTCACCGGGTGGGCAGGTGCCGCTCGGCGGGCCCGTCGTACGCCGACAGCGGGCGGATGAGGGAGTTCGCGGCGCGCTGCTCCAGCACGTGCGCGGTCCAGCCGGTGACGCGGGCGGCGACGAAGACCGGCGTGAAGACCGCGGTGTCGAAACCGACGAGGTGGTAGGCGGGCCCGGCGGGGAGGTCCAGGTTCGGCTTGATGCCCTTCTCCTCGGCCACCGCCGCCTCCAGGGCGTCGTACAGGTCCAGGACCTCGCGCCTGCCGAGGTGGCCGGCGAGCTCGCCCAGCGCCGCGCGCATGGTGGGCACCCGCGAGTCGCCGTCGCGGTAGACGCGGTGCCCGAACCCCATCACCTTGCGGTGCCCGGCCACCGCCTCGCGCACGCGCTCGCGCGCGCGGTCCGCGGCGCCGGGCCCGGGCCCGATCTCCTCGAAGAGCTTCCACACGGCCTCGTTGGCCCCGCCGTGCAGGGGGCCCTTGAGCGCGCCGACGGCGGCGGTGACGGCGGAGTGCAGGTCCGCCAGGGTGGAGGTCACCACGCGAGCGGTGAACGTGGAGGCGTTGAAGGAGTGCTCGGCGTAGAGGACGAGTGAGACCTCGAAGGCGCGCACGACCTGCGGGGCGGGTTCGGCGCCGAAGGCCTGCCACAGGAAGTTCGCCGCGGACCCGAGGTCGTCGCGCGGCGGCACGGGGTCCCGGCCGTGGCGGAGGCGCTGGGTGAGGGCCACCACCGCGGGCAGCGCGGCGAACAGCCGCTCGGCCTTGGCGAGCTCCGCGCCCGGGGAGGAGTCACCGGCGTCGGGGTCGAGGGCCCCCAGGACGCTGACGGCGGTGCGCACCACGTCCATCGGGTGCGCGTGCCGCGGCAGCCCGGTCACGACCCGCAGCACCCGCTCGTCCAGTGCGCGGTGCGCCCGTTCCCGCTCGTGCAGGCCGGCCAGCTCACCGGCGTCCGGCAGCTCGCCGTGCCACAGCAGCCAGGCGACCTCCTCGAACGTGCAGGAGGCGGCGAGCTCCTGCACGGGGTACCCGCGGTAGAGCAGGGAGTTGGTCGCCGGGTCCACCTTGGAGATCGCGGTGGTGTCGGCCACCACGCCCGCGAGCCCCTTGTGGACCTGCCGGTCCGGTCGCGTCGTCGCCGTCATCTCGTGCCACGCCCCTTCGCGTCGCTCGTGCGGTCAGCTGTCCCGGTGGTCCTCGAGGCCGGCGTCGTGGACCCCGGAGTCGAACTCCTCGTAGGAGGGGTAGTCGAGCAGGTCGTACAGCTCCGCGCGGGTCTGCATGTGCGGCACCTGCCCGGTGAGGGTGCCTTCGACGGCGAGGGCGTCCAGGGCGCGGTCGGCGGCGCCCATGGCCAGCCGCAGCAGCGAGACGGGGTGGATGACGAGGCGCACCCCGGCGTCGCGCAGCTGCTCATGGGTGAACAGGGCGCTGCGGCCGAACTCGGTCATGTTCGCCAGCACCGGCACGTCCACGGCGGAGCAGACGGCCTCGAACTCGGTCAGGTCGGCCATCGCCTCGGGGAACAGCACGTCGGCACCGGCGTCGACGAGCATCTTCGAGCGCTCCACCGTGCGCCGCAGGCCTCCGGGGCCCGGGACGGTGCCGCGCACGTCGGTGCGGGCCACCACCACGAGGTCGGGGTCGCGGCGGGCGTCGGTGGCGGCCCTGACCCGGCGCACGGCGGTGGTGTCGTCGACGACGGTCTTGCCGTCCAGGTGCCCGCAGCGCTTGGGGTTCACCTGGTCCTCGACGTGGAGGGCGGCGACGCCCGCGTCTTCCAGGACCTGCACGGTCCGGGCGAGGTTCAGCGGCTCACCGAAGCCGGTGTCGGCGTCGACGAGGACGGGCAGGTCGGTCTGCCGGGCGATCTCGGCGGAGCGCCCGGCGACCTCGGACAGCGTGGTCAGCCCGACGTCCGGCAGCCCGAGGTCGGCGGAGAGCACCGCACCGGAGACGTAGACGCCCTCGAACCCCTTGCGCTGCACCAACCGGGCCGACAGGGGGTTGAAGGCCCCGGGGAAGCGGAGCAGGCGTCCGGAGGCCAGGCCCGCGCGCAGCGCCCTGCGCTTGGCGGCCGGCGTGGTGGTGGAGTGCAGCATCAGAACAGCCCCTCCGGCAGCGGCACGGACCCCAGGTACCCGTCCGGGGCGACGATCCCCAGCTCCCGCACGCCGGCGGCGTCCAGCTCCGGCAGGCGCTGGGCGAGGTCGGCGAACCGCTCGGCCTCGGCGTCGTCGAGGACGCCGGCGGCCAGCGTGCGGAACTTCGCGAGGTGCTCCTCGCGGCCGAACGGGCGCGCGCCCAGCGGGTGCGCGTCGGCCACGGCGATCTCGTCGACGACGGTGGAGCCGTCGGTGAGGGTGGCGACGATCCGCCCGCCGAACGCCTTCTGCGCCGGGTCGCTCGCGTGGTAGCGCGCGGTCCACTCCGGGTCCTCGACGGTGCTGACCTTCCGCCACAGCTCGACCGTGTCCGGGCGGGCGGCGCGCTCGGGGGCGTAGGAGCTCTCGTGGTGCCAGGTGCCGTCCTGCAGCGCCACGGCGACGACGTACGGCACCGAGTGGTCCAGCGTCTCCCGGCTGGCGGTGGGGTCGTACTTCTGCGGGTCGCGCGCGCCGGAGCCGATGACCGTGTGGGTGTGGTGGGAGGTGTGCAGGACGATGGAGGCCACGTTCGCCGGCTCGCGCAGCTCGGGGTGCTCCCGGTGCAGCCGGCGGGCCAGGTCGATGACGGCCTGGGCCTGGTACTCCGCGGAGTGCTCCTTGGTGTAGGTCTCCAGGATCGCCCGCCGGGGTTCGCCGGCCTCCGGCAGCGGCACCTCGTACACCGCGTCGGGGCCGTCGAGCAGCCGCGCGACGACGCCGTCCTCGCCCTCGTAGATCGGCGCGGGGCTGGTCTGCCCCCGCACCGCCCGGTCGACCGCCTCCACGGCCACCTTGGCCGCGAACGCCGGTGCGTACGCCTTCCACGTGGAGATCGCGCCCTTGCGCGACTGCCTCGTGGCGGTGGTGGTGTGCAGGGCCTGCCCGATCGCCTGGTGCACCACCTCGGTGCTCAGCCCCAGCAGCGTGCCCAGCCCGGCCGCCACCGAGGGCCCCAGGTGCGCGACGTGGTCGATCTTGTGCCGGTGCAGGCTGATCGCCCGCACGAGGTCGACCTGCACCTCGTAGGCGGTGACGATCCCGCGCAGCAGCGCCGCCCCGTCGCGACCGGCGTGCTGGGCGACCGCCACCAGGGCGGGCACGTTGTCGCCGGGGTGGGAGTACTCCTCGGCCAGGAACGTGTCGTGGAAGTCCAGCTCGCGCACCGCGACGCCGTTGGCCCACGCGGCCCACTCCACCGAGACGGCCTCGCGGGTGCCGACCACCGCGGCGCCGCGGCCACCGCGCGAGGACGGGTGGGCCAGCGCCTGGGCGCGGGCGGCGACCACGGGAGCGCGCAGCAGCGAGGCCGCGGAGACGGCGGCGTCGTCCAGCAGCCGGTTGACGACCATCGCGGCGACGTCGCCGTCGACGGGAACGGGGTCGGTGGCGAGTTCGGCGAGCTTCCACGCCAGCTCCTGCGAGCGGGGGAAGGGCTCCTCGCTGCGGCGCACCCGGACGGTGTGGTTCCTCACGCGCTGGCCTCCTCGTCGAGGCGGCCACCGTACGCAGGGGGCTGCCCCCGCGACCAGCCCCCGGGGCACCTCCCGTCCGTCACCGCGCGGGCCCGCGCCGACCTCGTGGCCGGGGTCGGCACCGCACCTGGCACGATCCGCGCGGTGAGCACCCGTGACCTCGACGCCGCCACCCGCACCGACCCGCAGCTGGCCGACCCGCAGCTGCGGGCGGCGTTCGAGCTGTGCCGCGGGCTGCACGCCGAGCACGGCAAGACCTACTACCTGGCGACGCTGCTGCTGCCGCCGGCCAAGCGCCCGTACGTGTGGGCGCTGTACGGCTTCGCCCGCTACGCCGACGAGTTCGTCGACTCCCTGACCGACCCGGACCCCGACGCGCTGGTGGAGTGGGGCGACGCGTTCCTGGCCGGCCTGGACTCCCCCGGCGGCCCCCGCGACCCCGTCGGGCGCGCGATGGCCGCCACCATGCGCCGGTGGGACATCCCCCGGGCGCACGTCGAGGCGTTCCTGACCTCGATGCGGATGGACATCACCGAGACCGGCTACGCCACCTACGAGGACCTGCGCCGCTACGTGTACGGCTCCGCAGCCGTCATCGGCCTGCAGATGCTGCCGGTGCTCGAACCCGTGGCCCCCGGCGCGGAGGGCCCGGCGCGCGCGCTGGGCGAGGCGTTCCAGCTGTCCAACTTCATCCGGGACGTCGGCGAGGACCTCGACCGCGGGCGCGTCTACCTGCCCGCCGAGGACCTGGAGGCGTTCGGCGTCACCCGCGAGGACCTGCTCGCCGGCCGCCGCGCCGGGAGGACGCCGTCGGCGGTGCGCGAGCTGCTGGCCTTCGAGGTCGCCCGCACCCGCGAGCTGTACGCGCAGGCGGAGCCGGGGATCGCGATGGTGCACCCCACGAGCCGCGACTGCCTGCGCACCGCCTACGAGCTGTACGGCGGCATCCTCGGCGCCGTCGAGGCCGCCGGCCACGACGTGCTGGGCCGGCGGGTGCGGGTGGGCCTGCCGCGCCGGCTGGCCGTGGCGCTGCCCGGCCTGGGGCGGGCGCGGCTGGCGCGCCGGCGCGAGGCGCGCTGGACGACGGCCTGAGCCCCGGGGCCCCCCCCCCCGGCCCGGCGCGGCCCGGGCCGGGGGGCGGGGCGGCGAAAGAGTAGGGCTACGCCCCGGCGGGCGCCACCGACATTTGGTTGT
>NZ_JBJLRI010000103.1:0-10503 GCF_050871405.1 Kineococcus esterisolvens | reverse complement strand
GCCCCGGCACCGTCCGGTGCCGGGGCGCCGCCGCGGGGCCGGGCGGGTCAGCCGGTGAACGGCTCCACGCGCAGGACCTGCACGGGGATCTCGCGGCCGTTGGGCGCGGTGTAGCTCACCCGCTCGCCCGCCTTGCGGCCCAGCACCGCCGAACCCAGCGGCGAGCGCTCGCTGTAGACGTCCAGGCCGCCCGCGTCGCCGACCTCCCGGCTCCCCAGGAGGAACTTCATCTCCTCACCGGCCAGCTCCACCGTCACCACCGAGCCCAGGGTCACCTCGCCGGAGGCCGACGGCGCCGCCTCGCCCACCTGGGCGGTCTCCAGCAGGTGGCGCAGCTGCCGGATGCGCAGCTCCTGCTTGCCCTGCTCCTCCTTGGCGGCGTGGTAGCCGGCGTTCTCCTTGAGGTCACCCTCCTCGCGGGCCTGCTCGATGCGCTTGGCGAGCTCGGTGCGACCCGGACCGGACAGGTGGTCGTACTCGGCCTTGAGCCGGTCGTAGGCGTCCTGGGTCAGCCAGGTGACGCCGCTGGTCGTCTCGCTCACGGTCACTCCTCGTCGCACTCCCTCGGGCGAGGCCTCGTGCCTGCCCCCAAACACCGAGTCGCCCGGCCCCGCGACCGCGGGAGCGAGCGACTCGAAGGGACCACGTTAGCCCCGGCGGGCTCAGCCCTCCACCTCTGCGCACGACTCCACCTGCACCGTCACCGCCCGGGACGTGGTGCGCAGCTGCACCGTGCGCTGCACCTGGCGCTCCGGACCGGCGGGCACGTCCACCCGCACCAGCCCCACCTCGGCGGAGGAGGCGTCCAGCGCGTGCACGGTGCACTGCACCGCCGTCCCCGGCTCGCGGCTCACCGCGAAGCGCAGCTGCGCCGTGCGGTCGTCCAGGACGCTGTACTGCAGCACCGTGGACGCCGGCCCCTGCGACTGCCACACCGCCACCCACGCCCCGTACGCCAGGACGAGCAGCGCCCCCAGCACCGCGGCGGCCAGCGGCAGCGGCCGGCGGTACCACGGCCGTGCGGGGCGCGGCCGGCGCCCGTAGCGCGTCGCGAGCAGGTCGTCGGAGGGGTCGCTGGGCACGCGGGGGCTCCCGGTTCTCGGAGGGGGTGTCTCGACGGTCAGGCCGGTGGGCGAGGATGTGCACCGATGGTCGCACCCGCCACCGGCGGGGCAGCGGCGGCGGGGAAGTGGAGGAGGAGCGCCAGTGGCGGAGACGCTGCGGCTGATGGCCGTGCACGCCCACCCGGACGACGAGTCGAGCAAGGGTGCCGCGTCGACGGCGCGCTACGCCGCGGAGGGCGTGGAGGTGCTCGTGGTGTCCTGCACGGGCGGTGAGCGCGGCGACGTGCTCAACCCGCGCCTGCAGGGCGACGCGCGGATGCTGCGCGACATGGCGGAGTACCGGCGCCGGGAGATGGCCGAGGCCGCCCGCATCCTGGGCGTGCAGCACCGCTGGCTCGGCTACGTCGACTCCGGGCTGCCCGAGGGCGACCCGCTGCCGCCGCTGCCGGCGGGGTGCTTCGCGCTGACGCCGCTGGACCTGGAGGTCAACGCCCTCGTGCACCTCGTGCGCGAGTTCCGCCCGCACGTGATGACCACCTACGACGAGTCCGGCGGCTACCCGCACCCGGACCACATCCGCTGCCACGAGGTCTCCCGCGCCGCCTTCGACGCGGCCGCCGACCCGCAGCGCTACCCCGCGGCGGGCGAGGCGTGGCGCACCTCGAAGCTCTACTACCACGCGAACTTCTCCCGGAAGCGGATGACCGCCTTCCACGAGGCCCTGCTGGCGCAGGGCAAGCCGTCCCCCTACGCGGAGTGGATCGCGAGGGTCGAGGAGGCGGACGCGGACCCCGCCGCGCCGAAGCGCGTCGAGCTGGAGGTGACCACTCGCGTGGAGTGCGCCGACTACTTCGACGTCCGCGACCGCGCCCTGCTCGCCCACGCCACCCAGATCGACCCGGACGGCTTCTTCTTCGGCGTGCCCAACGACGTGCAGCGCGAGCTGTGGCCCACCGAGGACTACCACCTCGCCGTCTCCCACGTGCCCACCGAGCTGCCCGAGGACGACCTGTTCGCCGGGCTGCGCACGCGGGGGCCGGCGTGACGGGGGCCGGCGTGCTCGGGGCCGGCGGTGAGCCGCTGCTCGCCGCGGCCCCCACCCCGACGGGCACCTCGACGGGCACGCCCCTGCCCACCCAGCAGCAGACGGTGGACGCCGACCTCGTCACCCCCGGCCTGTGGGGGTTCGTCTCCCTGTTCGCGATGGCGGTGGCGGTCTACTTCATCGGCCGCGGCATGGCCCGGCGGGTGCAGCGGGTCAACCAGCGCGCCCGCCTGGAGGCGGAGGAGCGCGCCGAGGCCGCCCGGGCCGCCGAGCGCGGACCGGACAGCGGCCGGCGGGGCTCCCGGGAGGACCCCCGGGAGGGCTGAGCCCTCAGCCCCGCACCACGGCGGTGGTCCGCTCGGCCACCGGGCGGGCCAGGTGCTCGTCCACCGCGGCGAGCACCGCGACCACCTCGCGCCCGTGGGTGACGTCCAGCGGGTCCGGCCCGCCGCCGGCGGCGCTCGCGCGCAGCCGGTCCACGGCGCGGGCGAACCCCTCCTGCGGGGTGCCGTGGAAGCGCGGCAGGTCGTGCCGGCCTCCCGGCCCCCACACCGAGGCGAACGACCCGCCCGCCCCGGCCGGGGCGGTCAGCGTCAGCGACAGCGCGCTGCCCGCCCCGCCGCGGTGCTCCAGGGCGACGTTCACCGCGTCGCGCGCGCCGCGCCCGGCGCTGACCCGCTCCACCGGCGGCAGCAGCTCCAGCAGGATCGACAGCGCGTGCGGCCCGGTGTCCCACAGCCCGCCGCGCTCGCGCCGCCACGCCGAGGCGCCGTACGGGTTGCCGGGCACGTCGATGGTGCCGGCCCAGCGGGCGATCGCCCCCTCCCACGGCCCGTGCTCGGCGGCCAGCGCCCGCATCCGCCCCAGCCAGTCGGTGATGTCCGGCTGGAACAGGTACGTCGCGTAGAGGACCGAGGCCACGCCGCCCTCGCGCACCGCCGCGACCACGTCGTCGGCGGCGGCCACGTCCAGCGCCAGGGGCTTGTCCACCAGCACGTGCCGGCCGGCGCGCGCCGCCCGCGCCGCCAGCGGTGCCTGCACGTGCGGCGGCAGGGCGATCGTCACCGCGTCCACCGCGTCGATCAGCTCCTCCGGGGAGGCGAAACCCCGGCCGCCGACCCGGCCGGCCACCTCGGCGGCCCTCGCCGGGTCGCGGCCGGCGAACCCCACCAGTTCCACGTCCGGGTGCGCGGCCAGCGCCGCCCCGTGGCAGGTCGCGGCCCAGTGGCCGGTGCCGAGGACCCCGAACCGTCGCGGTGCGTCGCTCATGCGGCCACCCTGCCGCACGCGCGCCCGGTCGTGACCACCCGGTGCCTGTGGCAGCGTGACGGTGTGCCCAACCGCCTGCAGCGCTCCCGCAGCCCCTACCTGCAGCAGCACCGCGACAACCCCGTCGACTGGTGGGAGTGGGGACCGGACGCGTTCGCCGAGGCGCGCCGCCGCGACGTGCCGGTGCTCGTGTCCACCGGGTACGCCGCCTGCCACTGGTGCCACGTCATGGCCCACGAGTCGTTCGAGGACCCGGCCACGGCCGCGCAGATGAACGAGCAGTTCGTGTGCGTGAAGGTGGACCGCGAGGAGCGGCCCGACGTCGACGCCGTCCACATGTCGGCCACCACGGCCCTGACCGGGCAGGGCGGCTGGCCGATGACGACGTTCTGCACCCCGGCGGGGGAGATCTTCTTCGCCGGCACCTACTTCCCGCCCCGCCCGCACCCGCAGGTGCCCGCCTTCCGGCAGGTGCTCGACGCGGTCACCGACGCCTGGCGGAACCGCCGCGAGGAGGTCCTCAGCTCCAGCGCGCGCATCGCAAGGGCGCTGGGCGAGGCCGCCACCCCCTCCGGCGGCGCCCCGCCCGCGGACGACGACCTCGTCGCCGCGGTCGCAGCACTGGCGGCCGAGGAGGACCGCGAGAACGGCGGGTTCGGCGGCGCCCCGAAGTTCCCGCCGTCGATGGTCGTGGAGTTCCTGCTGCGGCACGCCGCCCGCACCGGCTCCGACGTCGCCGCCGGCCTGGCCGCGCGCACCCTCACGGCGATGGCCCGCAGCGGGACGTGCGACCAGGTCGCCGGTGGTTTCGCCCGCTACGCCGTGGACGCCGGCTGGGTCGTGCCGCACTTCGAGAAGATGCTGTACGACAACGCCCTGCTGGCCCGCGCCTACCTGCACTCCTGGCGCGCCACCGGCGACGCCGAGCACCGCCGCGTCGCCGAGCAGGCGTGCGAGTGGATCGTCGCCGGCCTGGGCACCCGCGAGGGCGCGTTCGCCGCGTCGCTGGACGCCGACACCCCCGTCCTCGACGCCGAGGGGCGGGTGCACGCCGTCGAGGGCGCCACCTACGTGTGGACGCCCGGTGACCTCGTGGAGGTCCTCGGCATCGACGACGGCCCCTGGGCCACCGAGCTGCTCGGCGTCACCGAGGCCGGCACGTTCGAGCACGGCACCTCCACCGCGCGCCTGACCCGCGCGCTGCGGGGCGAGGAGCTGACGCGCTGGCTGCGGGTGCGCGAGCGCCTGGCCGCCGCCCGCGCCGACCGGCCCCAGCCCACCCGCGACGACAAGGTCGTGCTCGCCTGGAACGGGCTGGCCGTCGCGGCGCTCGCCGAGGCGGGGGCCCTGCTGGCCCGCCCCGACCTCCTGCTCGCCGCGCGCACCGCGGCGGACTTCCTCGCGCGGGTGCACCGCGTGGACGGTCGCTGGCGGCGCGTCTCGCGCGACGGCGTCGTCGGTGAGCCCGCCGCCGTCCTGGAGGACCTCGGCGACCTGGCCGAGGGCCTGCTGGCCCTGCACGCGGCCACCGGCGAGCACCGCTGGGCCGGCCTCGCCCGCGAGGTGTGCGAGGAGGTGCTGGCGCAGTTCGCGGCCGAGGGCGGCGGGTTCCACGACGTCGCCGCGCACGCCGTCGACCCCGCCCTGCACGCCGCCCGCGCAGGCGCCGAGCGCCCCTCCGACCCCTCCGACGGCGCCACCCCGTCGGGCTGGACAGCCGCCGCGGGCGCGCTGCTGGCGGTGGGTGCGCTGACGGGGGAGTCGCGCTTCACCGAGGCGGCGGTCGGGTCCCTCGGGGTCGTCACCGCGCTCGCCGCCCAGGCGCCGCGCTTCGCCGGCTGGGGCCTGGCGGTGGCGGAGGCGCTGCGCGACGGCCCCCGCGAGGTCGCCGTCCTCGGTGAGCCGGGCGACCCGGCCGCGGCGCTGCTGCACCGGGTCGCGCTGGCCGGCACCGCGCCGGGCCTCGTCGTGGCGCGCGGCGTGCCGGGGGAGTCGGACCCGCCGCTGCTGGCCGGGCGGGGCCTCGTCGGCGGGCGGGCCGCCGCGTACGTGTGCCGCGGGCAGGTGTGCGAGGCGCCGACGACGGACGCGGGCGCGCTGGCCGCCGCGGTGGGTGCCCGCGCGGGTTGAGGTCCCCGCGGGCCCCGGGGCGTGCCTCAGCCGCGGCCGGCGCGCTCGACGATCCCGGTGGCGATGTCGCGCAGCTTGCGGTTGGCGTGCTGGGACTGCTTCACCAGGTGCGCGAAGGCGTCCTCGGGGCTGCAGCGCAGGTTCGCCACCAGCACGCCCTTGGCCTGCTCGATGACCGCGCGCGACTGCATCGCGACCTGCAGGTTCGCGCTGAGGGCCACCGCGGAGGCGTGCAGCGAGTGGTTGGCCAGCGCGACGGCCGCGTACCCGGCGAAGACCTGCAGCAGCTGCACGGCGTCCTCGTCGAGCACGCCGTCGTCGAAGCGGTAGACGTTGATGCTGCCGAGGATGCGCTGCGGCACCGGCACGCCGACCGGGAGGCAGCTGCGCACCCCCTGGCGGGCGGCGACGGCGCCGAAGTCGGGGTGGACCCCGGTCGTGGCGGTGTCGTCGACGCGGACGGTCTGCCCGGACTGGGCGGCGTCCAGGCACGGGCCGGAACCGGCCTCGTACCGGCGCTCGTCGAGGGTGGCGGCCAGCTTGCCGCTGAAGGCGGCGCTGCGGGCCTCCCCGTCCTCCAGGGGGTCACCGAGACCTCCTCGGCGCCGGGCACGCACGCCCTGGCCAGCTCGGCCACGCGGGCCAGCACCTCGCCCAGCGGGGTCTCGCCGACGACCAGCCGGCCCAGCTCGGCGAAGGCCTCCTGGAGTTCCACCGTCTCGCCCGGTGCGGTGGGCTGCGGCGGGGGCGGCTGCTGCGGGACTCCCGCCCCGCTGCCGGTCCCGGCGCTGCCGGTCCCGGCGCTGCGGGGGGCGGTGTTCCCGGTCACGAGGGCTCTCTCGGGTCCGGCAGCGCAGACCCCGGTGTCTCCAGGCCGCGCGGCACGCGGTTCCCGCGACCGCTCGTGCGGGAACGGGACCTGCGAGAGCTGTGGTTGCAACCCCGGCCACCGCACCGCCCGGCCTGGTGGGCCGGGCTCTGCGCGACGGCGGCGCAGTGCCGCGAGCGTAGCCGCCGGCGCTGCCGGGACGTCCCGGCAGGTGCGCAGGTGCTTCCCCGGGGTACCTCCCCCCCGGACGGTCCAACCCGCGGCGTCGTCCGGACGAGGGGGCGGTCGTGAAGGGCGTGACGGGCGGGGGAGCCCGGCTGGAGCTGGCGGGCGGGGTCGAGCCGTTGCGCCGGGCGCGGCTCTTCGTGCGGCTGCAGGCCGAGCGCTGCGGGCTGCAGGAGTGCGGCGACGACGCGGCCCTGGCCGCCGCGGAACCGCTGGACGGCGCCGAGGGTGACGCGGTGCCCGCGGCGGTGCAGGTCGGCGCGGCCGACGGGGGCCTGCTCGTCGCCGTGGAGCTGCGGGGCCGCCGGCTGCTGCACCTGCGCGAGCACTCCGAGGCGCTGCTGTCGGGGCTGTCGTCCTGCTGGGGCTGGGAGGCCCGCCCGCGGGGCGTGCACGTCTGGTGCCGCCTGGGCGGCGACGACGCCCACCAGGAGGGGCGCGCCGGGACGGGTGAGCGCTGCGGCGGCCGCTCGTGAGTGGGGTGGTCAGGCGGTGTGCGAGGCCGTCGCGAGCGCGATGGCGGCGAAGTGGGCCGCGAAGCCCACGACCGTGCACGCGTGGAAGACCTCGTGGAAGCCGAACCAGCGCGGGCTGGGGTTCGGGCGCTTGAGCCCGTAGACCAGGGCGCCGGCCGAGTAGGCGGCACCGCCGGCGACGACGAGGGCCGCCACCCACCACCCGCCGCCGCGGGCGAAGTCGTCCAGGTAGCCCACCGCGACCCAGCCGAGGGCCACGTACACGGGCGTGTAGAGCCAGCGCGGTGCGCCGACCCACAGCACCCGGAAGGCGACGCCGGCCAGCGCTCCGGCCCACACCAGGGTGAGCAGGCTGCGCGCCTCGCCGGGGGGCAGGGTGGTGACGGCCAGCGGCGTGTAGGTGCCGGCGATGATGAGGAAGATGTTGCTGTGGTCCAGGCGCCGCAGCAGGGCGCCGGCGCGCGGCGACCAGGTCCCGCGGTGGTAGACGGCGCTGGTGCCGAACAGCAGGGCGGCGGTGGCGGTGAAGACGCCGGCGGCCGCCCGCGCGGCCGTCGTGGGAGCCAGCGCGACCAGCGCGAGGCCGGCGGCGACGGCGGCGGGGAACGTGCCGGCGTGCAGCCAGCCGCGCAGGCGGGGCTTCGCCTCGGCGGTCCGTGGAGCGGGGGCGGCCGTCATGCCGAGACCGTACGCTACGGGACCGTAGGTACGGTTCGCGGCGATCGGGCCGGTGCTCGGGGACACGGGTATACGGTGAGCGCCGATGGCCTTCCGGGATCTCCTCTACGGCGCGTACGGGCGGCGGCTGGAACGGTCGCTGGACCCGTCCGTCCTGCCGCGCCACGTCGGGATCATCCTCGACGGCAACCGCCGCTGGGCCAAGGCGTTCGGCGCGCCCAGCGCGCACGGCCACCGCGCCGGCGCGGACCGGGTCGTGGAGTTCATGGGCTGGTGCGACGACGAGGGCATCGAGGTCGTCACCCTCTACCTGCTGTCCACCGACAACCTGCACCGGCCGCAGTCGGAGCTGGCGCCGCTCATCGAGATCGTCGAGGACTGCGTGGCGCGCCTGGCGGCGGCGCGGCGCTGGCGGATCCACCCCGTGGGTGCGCTGGAGCTGCTGCCGGCGGCGACGGCGCAGCGGCTGCGCGAGCTGGCGCGGGCGACGGCGGACATCGGCGGTGCGGTCGTGAACGTGGCGATCGGGTACGGGGGCCGCCAGGAGATCGCCGACGCGGTGCGCTCGCTGCTGCGCGAGCACGCCGTCGCGGGCACCCCGATCGAGGAGCTGGCCGACGGGCTGACCGTGGACCACATCGCCGCGCACCTGTACACCAAGGGCCAGCCGGACCCGGACCTGGTGATCCGCACTTCCGGCGAGCAGCGCCTGTCGGGCTTCCTGCTGTGGCAGAGCGCGCACACCGAGCTGTACTTCTGCGAGGTCCTGTGGCCGGACTTCCGCAAGGTGGACTTCCTGCGGGCGCTGCGCGACTACGCCGCCCGGGAGCGCCGCTTCGGCTCCTGACGCCGCGACCAGCCCGGGGTCCCTCCGGCGGCGTCGCCGGGCCGTCGCCCCGACGTCACCGGATGCTCACCCGGACGGGCGTGCCCGTGGGCGTGTTCGGCCCGCTGCGCGGGGCCCCCGGGTCTAGCGTCGGGGGTGACGGGTGGCGCCCGCCGCCCGTCCGGGAGGTCGCCGTGCGTGCTGTCCATCGCAGCGGGGAGGCCCGGTCCCGGGTCGCCCGCACGGTGCCCTGAGGTCCCGGTCCGCCGCTGCTTCAGGGGGTCGGGTCGCGCTCGCGCCGGGCCCCGGAAACGGGAGACGTCCGTGGTCACCAGCTCCAGCCCCGCGCGCCGCACGTTCGTCCTGGACACCTCCGTCCTGCTGTCCGACCCGGCGGCCCTGAGCCGCTTCGCCGAGCACGACGTCGTCCTGCCGCTGGTGGTGGTCAGCGAGCTCGAGGGCAAGCGCCACCACCCCGAGCTGGGCTACTTCGCCCGCGAGTCGCTGCGCCGCCTGGACGACCTGCGCGTGCAGCACGGCCGCCTGGACCGCCCGGTGCCCGTCGGCGACGAGGGCGGCACCCTGCGGGTGGAGCTGAACCACTCCGACGCCGCCTCGCTGCCCTCGGCGCTGCGCACCGGGCCGCTGGCCACGGCCGGCGACACCCGCATCCTGGCGGTGGCGCGCAACCTCGCCGACGAGGGCCACGACGTGACGGTGGTGTCCAAGGACGTGCCGCTGCGCGTGAAGGCCTCGGCGGTGGGCCTGACGGCCGACGAGTACCGCGCCGAGCTCGCGCCGGACTCGGGGTGGACGGGGGTGGCCGAGCTGACCGCGACGGCCGAGGAGGTCGCCGCCCTGTACGAGGCGGGGTCGGTGGAGCACCCGGAGGCGCGCGAACTGCCCGTGAACACGGGGGTGGTGCTGTCCTCCCCGCACGGGCACGCGCTGGGGCGGGTGGGGGCGGACAAGCAGTTGCGGCTGGTCAAGGGGGACCGGGAGGCGTTCGGGGTGCGGGGCCGATCGGCGGAGCAGCGCATCGCGCTGGACGCCCTGCTGGATGCGTCGGTGAGCATCGTGTCGCTGGGCGGGCGCGCGGGCACCGGCAAGTCGGCGCTGGCGCTGTGCGCCGGGCTGGAAGCGGTGATGGAGCGGCGGGAACAGCGCAAGGTGGTGGTGTTCCGCCCGCTGTACGCCGTGGGCGGGCAGGAGCTGGGGTACCTGCCGGGCACCGAGGCCGAGAAGATGGGGCCCTGGGGGCAGGCGGTCTTCGACACGCTGGAGGCGCTGGTGGCCCCGGCGGTCCTGGAGGAGGTCGTGGACCGCGGGATGCTCGAGGTGCTCCCGCTGACGCACATCCGCGGCCGGTCGCTGCACGACGCCTACGTGATCGTCGACGAGGCGCAGTCGCTGGAGCGCAACGTGCTGCTGACGGTGCTTTCGCGCATCGGGCAGGGCTCGAAGGTGATCCTCACGCACGACGTGGCGCAGCGCGACAACCTGCGCGTGGGCCGGCACGACGGGGTGGCGGCGGTCGTGGAGGCCCTCAAGGGGCACCCGCTGTTCGCGCACGTGACCCTGACCCGGTCCGAGCGCTCGCCGGTGGCCGCCCTGGTGACCGAGCTGCTCAACGACTTCGGAGCGTGATCTTGAAGGTCTGCTGAGTGATCAAGGCTTGCGGATTCCCGTTCGTCGAGGCCATCAAACCCCCTCGGCGAGCCGTGGGAGTGTGAGAAGCCCCACGAAATTCGACGCAGTGTTGCCTGCTCTTTACCTCGTTGTGACGAACGGGCACGGGTGAGGTTGCTTCCACCGCCCGGGTCGGGGCACCGTCTGCGACCGACAGCACCCCGCCGCTGCCGCCCGGCCCCGCGCCGGCCGGTGGCCGCGCCCCGCTCGGCCGCCCCGGCCCCGGCCGCCCTCCCCCCCCCCCGCCACGCGCGCCCGCCGGCCCGCCAGGC
>NZ_JBJLRI010000102.1:0-10578 GCF_050871405.1 Kineococcus esterisolvens | reverse complement strand
GGGGGGCCCCCGGGGGTCCGCCGCGGTCACCGCGCGCCCCGCCCGCGGCTGGCGGTCACCCGCCCTTCGGCTGGTTGAAGCGCAGCATGTTGCCGGCGGGGTCGCGGAAGGCGCAGTCGCGCACGCCGTACGGCTGGTCCATCGGTTCCTGCAGCACCTCCCCGCCCGCGGCGCGCACCCGCTCGAAGGTGGCGTCGCAGTCGTCGGTGCGGAAGATGACCCCGCGGAGCATCCCCTTCGCGAGCAGTTCCGCGGCGGTCCGGCGGTCGGCGGGGGAGGCGTTCGGGTCCGCCAGCGGCGGCTCGAGCACGATCTCCACGTCCGGTTGCGCGGGCGATCCGACGGTCGTCCAGCGCATCCCCTCGAACTCGACGTCGTTGCGCACCTCCAGGCCGAGGGCGTCGCGGTAGAACGCGAGAGCGGCCTCGTGGTCGTCGACGGCGATGAAGCACTGCGAGAGCGTGATGTCCATGCGCTTCACGCTAGGCGTACGCCCGCGTCCCGTGCTTCTCCGTTCCTGACCGGTCGCGTGCGGACCCGGGCGACGCAGGCGGGCACGACGGCCGCCCCGGCGTGGTGGCGAGCCCGGTACGCGCTGGGGCTCTCGCCGACCAGTTCGGTGAACCGCGAGCTGAACGAGCCCAGCGACGTGCAGCCGACCGCCACGCACACCTCCGTCACCGTCAGGTCGCCGTGCCGCAGCAGCGCCTTGGCCCGCTCCACGCGCCGCGTCATCAGGTAGCTGTACGGGCTCTCCCCGAAGGCCGCGCGGAAGCTGCGCGAGAAGTGGCCGGGCGACATCAGGGCGGCGCGCGCCAGCGCGGGGACGTCGAGCGGCTGCGCGTGCTCGCGGTCGATCAGGTCGCGCACCCGGCGCAGCCGGACGAGGTCCTCCAGCGTCACGCGACCACCGTGCCACGGCCTGCGCGCCACGGGTAGGGGCGCGCGGGCCGTGGCGCGGTCGCGACCACCCCCGCGGGGGTGCCCTCCCTCAGCCGCCGTGCCAGCTGCGCCACAGGTGCGCGTACGGCCCGCCGGCGTCGACGAGCTCGTCGTGCGTGCCGAGCTCGGTGATGCGCCCGCCCTCGACGACGGCGATGCGGTCGGCGTCGTGGGCGGTGTGCAGGCGGTGCGCGATGGCCACGGTGGTGCGCCCGGCCAGCACCGCCGCCAGCGAGCGCTCGGTGTGCCGGGCCGTGTTCGGGTCCAGCAGCGAGGTCGCCTCGTCCAGCACGAGGGTGTGCGGGTCGGCCAGCACCAGGCGGGCGAGCGCCACCTGCTGCGCCTGCGCGGCGGACAGCTCCACCCCGTTCTCGCCGACCGTCGTGGCCAGGCCGGCGGGCAGGGCCCGCGCCCAGCCGAGGGCGTCGACGGCCTCCAGCGCGGCCTCCACCGCCGCGTCCGGCGCGTCCGGCACCGGCAGGGCGACGTTGTCGCGCAGCGAGGCGCTGAACACGTGCCGCTCCTGCGTGACGAGGGCGACCTGGCGGCGCATCTCGTCCAGCGGCAGCCCCGTCACCTCGGCGCCGCCCACGCGCACCGACCCGCTGGTGGGCGGGGCGATGCCGGCGATGAGCCGGCCGAGGGTCGACTTGCCGGCGCCGGTGGGGCCGACGACCGCGAGGCGCTCACCGGGTTCCAGGGACAGCGACACCCCGTGCAGCACCGGCCTGCCGGGGGCGTACTCGTAACCCACGTGCTCGGCCCGCACGTCGTCCGAGGCGGGTTCCTCGCCCGTCTCGGTGCGGTCCGGGGCGACGGTCGCCAGGCCGACGACGCGCGCGAACGACGCCTGCCCGACCTGCAGCTCGTCCCACCAGATGAGCAGCTCGTTGACGGGGCCGACGAGCTGGCGCAGGTACAGCACGACGGTCGCGACCTCCCCGACGCTGGCGAGGTCGCGCCGGACGAGGAAACCTCCCCACACCAGCGCCACCACCACGGGCAGCAGGTACGACATCTCGATCGTGGGGAACCACCGCACGCGCAGGCCCAGCGTGTAGCGCTCGCGGCGCACGGTCTCACCGATGACGCGGTCCAGCAGCCGCACCCGGTGCTCGGCCAGCGCCAGCGCCTCCACCGTGCGCACGTTCTCGACGTTCTCGCCGAGGGTGGTGGAGATGCGTCCCCACCAGGCGCGCTCGGCGGCGTAGCCCGCGGGGGCGCGGCGCAGGTACCAGCGGGTTCCCGCGACGAGACCGGGCAGGCCGGCGAGGATCGCCAGCGCTACCAGGGGCCCGGCCAGGAACGCCGCGGCGACGGTGAACACCGTGGTCACGGCGGCCACGAGGATCGCGGGCGCTCCGTAGCGCACGGTGTAGCTCAGCGACTCGACGTCGTTGGTGGTGCGCGAGACGAGGTCGCCGGTGCCCGCCTGCTCGACCACCGACAGCGGCAGCCGGGTCGCGCGGGCGAGGAACTCCTCGCGCAGCTGCCCGAACACGCCCTCGGCCAGGGACAGGGAGCGGTACCGCGCCACCCGCGCCAGGACGGCCTGCGCGACGACGGCCGCCACGAGCAGGGCGACGGTGCGGTCCACGTCGGCGAGCACCGCGGTGGGGTCGGCGCCGCGCGCGGCCGCCGCGACCCGGTCCACGAGGCCACCCAGCAGCCACGGGCCGGCCAGGCCGACCAGGGCCGCGCCGGAGTGCAGCGCCATCATCACCAGCCCGGGGCGGCGGTGCTGCCGCACGAGGCGCGCCACGTCGCGCAGCACCTGGGTGCGGTCGGCGACCGGCAGGGTGGTGCGCTCGTCGAGGAGGGGGTCGGAGCCCTCGGCGGTGGTGCTCACTCAGGTCTCCTGACCAGGCAGCGGGGCGGGCACGGGGCGGCGGGTGGTGGGCTGCGCGGGCACCGCGCCACCGGCGGGTGCCCCGTGCGCGTCGCCCGCGCCGGCGTCGCGGGTGACGAAGCGGCGGTAGGCGGGGTCGGCCAGCAGGTCGGCGTGGCGGCCGCTGGCGACGACGCGCCCGTCGCGCAGCCAGTGCACGGTGTCGGCGTGCGGGACCACGAGCGGGCTGCCGCTGGCGACGAGCGTGGTGCGCCCGGCGCGGGCGGCGCGCAGCCGGGCGGCGATGCGCGCCTCGGTGTGCGCGTCGACGGCGCTGGTGGGTTCAAGGAGCACCAGCACCTCCGGTTCGCGCAGCAGGGCGCGGGCCAGGGCCAGGCGCTGGCGCTGGCCGCCGGACAGCGAGCGGCCCCGCTCGGTGACGGCCCCGCGCAGCCCGCCGTCCACGAGCTCGACGATCCCCGTGGCATCGGCGACCTCCATCGCGGAGAGCACCTCCGCGTCGGTGCGCGTCCCCTCGGGGTCGACCTGCTCGCGCAGGGTGCCGCTGAACAGCTGCGCGTCGTCCTCGGCGAGCACGACGCGGTGGCGGACCTCCGCCACCGGCACCCGCCGCAGCGGCACCCCGGCGAGGGTGGCGCCACGGCCGTCGTCCGTGCCGTCGTCCGGGCTGCCGCCACCGTCGCCGTCGTCGAAGCGGGCCAGGCGGCGCAACAGCGGCGCGGCCAGCTCGGGCGGGTCGCTGACGACGACGGTCAGCTCACCGGGGACGGCGACGACGCCGGAGGCGGGGTCGGCCAGCGGCCCCGCCGGCGGGTGCCGCTCCTCGCCGGCGGGCACGTCCGCGAGCCGCGGCGGCACCTCCAGCATCGTCACGAGGCGCCGTGCGGCGACGAGGGCGCGGGCGTACTTGTCGGCCGTCTCCACGAGCATCCGCAGGGGGGAGGTGAGGAACGCGGCGTAGCCGTAGAGGGCGACGAGGTCCCCGGGGCTGATCTCCCCGCGCACGGTGGCGCGCGCTCCCGCCCACACGAGGGAGGCCACGAGCAGGCCGGGCACGAGGACCTGCAGCGCCTCCAGCGCGGACTCCCACGCGGCCACCCGCACGCCCGCGGCCCGCACCCGCTGGCTCTGCTCCCGGTAACGGGCCAGGAACAGCTCCTCGCCGCCGACGCCGCGCAGCACGCGCAGGCCCCGCACGGTGTCGGTGCCCAGCGCGGTCAGCTGCCCGGTGAGCTCCCGCTGGACGTGCTGGCGCTTCTTCAGGGGCCGAAGCAGCACCACCAGGACCACCAGGACGGCGGGGATGCCGAGCAGGACGATCAGCCCCAGCGAGGTGGAGGTGCGCAGCACCAGGAGGGCGACGACGACCACGGCGAGCACGGAGGCCACGGCGCGCTGGGTGACGTCGAAGGCGTCGCCCAGGCGCGGTCCGTCGGAGGAGGTGCTGGCCAGCACCTCGCCCTGGGGGAGCCGGGCGGTGACGGCGGTGCCGGCGCGCGCGGTGTGCCGGCCGACCTGCTGCAGGGTGCGGAAGCACGCGGTGAGCCAGTTGGTGACGGCGAAGCGGTGCCGCGCCACCGCGGCGACGGTGGTGACCGCGGCCAGGGCCAGCACGACGCCGGCCCAGCGCAGCAGGGCCCCGTCGTCGCCGGCGATGACGCCCTCGTCGAGGGCCTTGCCGACGGCGGCGGGCAGGACGGCCTGCGAGAGCATCCACACGCAGCCGAAGGCGGTGCCGATCGCCATGGAGCGCCGCTGCTGCGCGGCCGTGCGCAGCAGCAGGCGCAGGGGTGATCGGACGTCGGGGGTACCGGGGTCTTTCAGGGGGAGGTCCCGCACGTGCACCGACGGTAACCGTCGTCCCCGACGGGTTCCACGGGATAAGCGGCGCCCCCCGCCGGCCCCGCCACCGGCCGGTCAGGCTCCCGCGCCGACCGGTGCGGGCGCAGCCACCTCGGCCAGGACGCCCTCGATCCAGTCACCGGCGACCTGGACGGCGTCCTCGCCACCCCCGGCGTCGTGGCGCCCGTACTCCCCGACCCGGACGGCGCCGCAGCGCGCGAGCGCCTCGTCGAGCAGTTCGCTGCCGCGCGAGTACGTCCTCGTGTAGCTGCGGTCGCCCAGGCCGAACACGGCGTACCTCGCCCCCGAGAGGTCCGGTCGCCGGGCGAGGAGGCGCTCGCGGAACGGGCGGACCCCGGTGGGCAGTTCGCCGTCGCCGTACGTGGAGCACACCACGACGAGGAAGCGGTCCGGGGCGAGGTCCTCTGAGGTGGCGGTGGCCAGGTCGACGACCTCGACGGCGGTGCGCGCCTCGAGCCGCCGTCGCAGGTCCTCGGCGACGAGCTCGGCGTTGCCGGACTCGGTGCCGAAGGCGATGGTGACCGGGAGGTCGATCGCCGCGGACCGGCCCGCCCGACCGGGGTCCGTCCGCGGCAGGGGGAGGTCGCTGCGCGCGGTGCGCAGCAACTCCTCCCGGGTGCGGATCTTGGTGCGGACCCGCCCGGGCGCGGCGTCGAGCGTCTCGCGCAGGTCGATGCGCCGCCACCCGTCGAAGTCCACCGCACCGGGCAGCGGCGGCAGCCCGTCGCGGCCGGGGCGGCCGGTGCCGACGGCTCCGGGAGCTCCGGCGGTCAGGTCGGCACGGATGAGCGCCGCCAGGTCGCGCGCGTCGGCGCGCTGCTCGGCGATGGTCCCGCGCGGGCCGCGGCGCAACCAGCCGGCCACGTACAGGCCCGGTTCGACGCGCCCGGCACCGTGCGCTCCGGGGACCAGCGGGGTGGTCCCGTCCGCGCGGAAACCGACGGCGGTCACGACGGAGTCGCACGCCAGGCGCACGGGCCCGCGCGGTCCCCGGAAGCAGACGGCCTCGACGTGCGCGGTGCCCTCGAACCGCTCCGGGGTGAACCCGAACCACCACTCCACCCGCACCCGCGCGCCCGAGGCCGCGGTGGCGGCGAGGGCGCGCACCGCCTCGACGCGGGCGTCGCCGGGCGGCAGTTCGGCGTCCTCGAGGCCGTGGACGACGTGCGCCACCCCCGGCAGGTCCGCGACCTCCTGCAGCACGACCGGGTCGAAGCGCGCGCGGTGCGGCAGGGAGCGGCCGACCACGTGCACCACGCGCAGGCTCTCGACGAGCCGGTCGCGGACCGCGTCGTCGACGTCGCTGCCGTGGAGGCCGGCGCGGTCGCGGGTCAGCAGCCGCACGACGTCGACCGCGACGTTGCCGTGGCCGACGACGACCACCTCCCCGCCCAGCGGCTCGACGGTGCGGGCACCGTCGTGCTCGTCGGGGTGGCCGTTCAGGGTGCGGGTCAGCCGGCCCGAGCCCGTGACGCCCGCGAGCCGGGCACCCGGCACGGCGAGCACCTCGTCCTCGTGCAGCCCGGTGGCGAGCACGACCGCGTCGAAGGAGGAGCGCAGCGTCGCCAGGTCGAGCTCGCCCCCCAGGGTCACGTTGCCGTGGAAGCGCACCTCCTCGTCGCGGAACAGCCGGTCGAACTGCCGCGCCACCGCCTTGGTGCCCTGGTGGTCGGCGGCCACCCCGTACCGGACGAGCCCGTACGGCACGGGCAGCCGGTCGAACACGTCGATGCGGGCCGCGGGCAGGGCGCGCCGCACCGCCTGCGCGGTGAAGCACCCCGCGGGGCCGGCGCCGACGACCGCCACCGACGGTCCCCGGCGCGCCCGGCCGGGGACCGAGGTCGCCGCGGACGCCGCGGGGACCGGGGGAGCCGCGCTCGAGCGGGTCCCGCGCCAGGTCACGGGGAGCTCGAGCATGCCGCGGAAGACCCACCCGCCGATCTCGGCCGGGTGCTCGGGGACGAGGTCGAGGCCCTCCAGCCGCCCGAACAGGGCGGGCAGGCCGACGGTGGCGACCTCCGCGCGCGCGACCCAGGCCCCGAGGCAGACGTGCACCCCCTTGCTGAACGCCAGGTGGGGTTTCACCTCCCGCTGCACGTCGAAGGCGGCCGGGTCGGTCCAGACCCGCTCGTCGCGGTTGGCGGACAGGATGCAGATGCCGAGCCGTGCACCCGCGGGCAGCCGCACCCCGGCCAGCACCGTGTCGCGGGTGACCTGCCTGGAGTACAGGCCGATGGGGGCGACCCACCGGACGGCCTCGTCGAAGACGGCCTGCCACGAGGAGCTGCCGGCCTCGACCAGCCGGCGCTGCTCGGGGTGGGTGAGCAGTGCCCAGGCGGCGACGCCCAGCGCGTCGCGCGGTTCGTTGAGCCCACCGCCGATCGTCATCTTGACGTTGGCCCGGATCCTCTCGATCGGCATCTCGTAGTCCGGGGTGCGCAACAGGGTGGAGATGAGGGAGTGGTCGGGGTGGTCGGCGTGCCAGCGCAGCATCTCGTCCAGGGCGACGTCCACCTCGCCGAAGGAACGCTCGCCCCGGGACCACACGTCGGGGTCGTCGGCGTAGTTCCCCGTCGCGTCGATGAGGGTCTGCGACCACCGCTGCAGGTCCTGCTGGGTGACGTTGTGGAAACCGAGGACCTCGCGCAGGTTCTCGGCGGCGAAGGGTGCGGCGAAGTCCCGGACGAGGTCGGCGCCCGGTCCCTTCTCCACCAGTTCGGCGAGGTACCGGTCGGCGTTGCGCTCGAACACCGACGTCCAGGTGCGCTTGACGACGCCGGGGCGCAGCACCGGCTGCCAGGCCTTGCGCTCGAGGTAGTGCTCGGGGTCGTCCCGGCGGAGCATCGAGTGCCCCATCGCGCGGATCTGCAGCGATCCCTCCTCGTTCGCCGAGAACGTCCCCTGGTCGACCTCGGTGGCGTGGACGGCGTCGTACGTCGTGATGAGGTACCGCCCGACGGCGGGCACCCAGTGGACCCCGCCCTCGCCGCGCAGCCTGTCGTAGATCGGGAACGGGTCGCGGTACAGGTCGGGGATCGTCACCCAGTCGGCGACGGGGGCCGGTCGGCTCATCAGGCACATCCTCGTGTCCAGCGCTGCACCGGTGCATCGGTGCACCGGTGGGGGCGAGTATCGTCCGGTCACCACCCTGGAGAAAGCGGGATGTTCCGGGCAGAATGACCGGCTCAGTCGACGAAGGGGTCTCGACGTGGTGCCCGTCCCGGACTTCACCCTCCGCCAGCTCGCCTACCTCGTGGCCGTGGCGGACGCGGGCACCATCTCCGCCGCCGCCCGGGAGCTGCACGTCTCCCCGTCCGCCCTCTCCGACGCCCTCAGCGAGCTGGACCGGCTGCTCGGCACCCCCCTCACCCTGCGCCGCCGCGCCCACGGCGCCACGCTGACCAGCGCCGGCGCGCACGTCGTCGACCGTGCGCGCCCGCTGCTCGCCGCGGCCTGCGAGCTCGCGGCCGAGCTGCGGGGCGTGCCCGGCGAGCTCGTGGGGCCCATCACCATCGGGTGCTACCCGACCCTGGTGCCCACCGTGCTGCCCACGCTGCTGCACGACTTCGCCGCGGCCCACCCGCGCGTGGAGCTGCACCTGCTGGAGGTCACCCACGACCGGCTGGCCGGCCGGATCGAGTCCGGCGAGGTGGACGTCGCCTTCGTCTACGAGACGCTCGTGCCCGGGTGCCCGCGGCGCGAGCGCCTGTTCGCGCTGCCGGCGCACGTGCTCCTCTCCGCCGAGGACCCCCTCGCCGGCGCCGCCGCGGTGCGGCTGGAGGACCTCGTCGAGCGCGACCTCATCCTGCTGGACGCGCCACCGTCCAGCGAGCACACGTTGTCGATGTTCGCCGCCCGCGGGCTGACCCCGCGCGTGCGTCACCGAACCGGCAGCTACGAGGCGGTCCGCACCCTCGTCGGGCGCGGCCTGGGCTACGGCGTCCTGGTGCAGCGGCCCGCCAACTCCCGCAGCTACGAGGGCTACCCGCTCGCGGTCAAGGAGATCGAGCCCCCCGTGGAACCCGTCGGCATCGACGTCATCTGGTCGGCGAGCGTGGACCCGCCCGAGCGGGTGCGTGCCCTGATCGAGTTCGCCCACTCGATCCGGTGGACCGGTGGTGCCGCGTGAGCGCGCTCGTGTGGGGCGTCAAGGAGTCGCTGCTGCGCTACGTCTCGCGCACGCCCGACGGCCGGGTCGACCTGGTCGACGGCGTCGTCCGCCACGGGGACGTCTTCGCCTTCCCGGAGGCCGCCCCCCGCGGAGCGGGACTGCGCTTCCGCGGCGCGGTGGTGCTCACCGGTCACGGCGGGCTGATGCGCGTCGTCCTGCGCGATCCCGGGCTGCTGCCGGTCGCGGGCGGCTGGTTGCTGGAGATCACCGACCCCGACGATCCCCACGAGCGGCTGCCCTTCGCCGAGGTCGCGGGTTTCGACGGGAGGAACGGCTCGGGCGTGACGCTGACCGGGGACGGCGCCGACCTCTTCTTCGGCCCCTACGAGGCCGGGACGCCGCTCGACGCGTTCGCCGTGCAGGGGTGACGCCGCGGGCCCGGAGACGCCCACCGGGTCCCCGTGCGCGGGACCGAACATCGGAGGAGCCGGGTTTCCACCTCGACAGTCCCCGCTTTGCACGAACTGCGGCGACTGCGAGCGTGCGGCGTGCACCGGCAGCGCGGCCGGTCCCGGGCGGGCGGACCCGCCGGGAGCGCGACGAGCGCGGGGCCGGTGGCACCCCGACCGCGCAGGGGTGGCGCACCCCGCCACCACCGCAGGACCCACGGCTCGCGCAGGAGCGGGCCCCGGCTCAAGGAGACGGCATGACCGCCACGACCTCCTCCAGGACCGACGTCACCACCGCGGCAGGACGGCGCAGGATCGTGGTGGCGACCCTCGTCGGCACCACGATCGAGTGGTACGACTTCTTCATCTACGGCACCGCCGCCGGGCTCGTGTTCGCCCAGGCATTCTTCGCCCCCGCCGGGGAGCGCATCGGCCTGCTGCTGGCCTTCGCCACCGTCGGCGTCAGCTTCCTGTTCCGCCCCCTAGGCGCGTTCCCCGCCGGTCACTTCGGCGACCGCATCGGCCGCCGGGCCGTGCTCGTCCTCACGCTCGTCCTCATGGGCGGGGCGACCACCCTGATCGGCGTGCTGCCCACCTACGACAGCGCGGGCGTGCTGGCCCCGGTGCTGCTGCTGCTCCTGCGCATCCTGCAGGGCCTCGCCGCCGGCGGGGAGTGGGGCGGTGCCGTGCTCATGTCCGTGGAGCACGCGGACCGCCGCCACCGCGCCCGCGCCGGGTCGTTCCCCCAGCTCGGCGTCCCCCTCGGCATGCTGCTCGCCTCGGGGGTGACGGCGCTGATGACGGGGGTGGTCTCGCCCGGTGACGCCTTCGTCGCCCGGGGCTGGCGGGTCCCGTTCCTGCTGAGCTTCCTGCTCATCGGCATCGGGTTCCTCGTGCGCCGGACGGTCGACGAGTCGCCCGTGTTCCAGGAGATGCGTGCCCGGAGCGTGCGGCCCAGGGTCCCGGTGGTGGAGCTGTTCCGGCGGCACTGGCTGCTCGTGCTGCTGGCTGCGCTGGTGTTCGCGGGGAACAACGCCGCGGGGTACATGACGACCGGTGGATTGATCACGAACTACACCACCGACCCCGACGGCCCGGTCGGCCTGGACCGCACGCCCGTGCTGCTGGCCATCACCGCTGCGGCGGCGTCGTGGGGGGTTTTCACCTACGTCTGTCATGTCGCAGGACATCGGTGACAGATCTACATCAGGACATGGGTCATGGTTCGGCCGGTCTTGGTTGCGGGCTCAGGCGGTCAACGCAACACCTCCGCCAGCACCTGCGAGGGTGACCGAAAGCCAAGGGTCTGTCGAGGCCGCTCGTTGAGTTCTCGAGCGATGGCGTCGAAGTCCGCCTGCGTCAGG
>NZ_JBJLRI010000101.1:0-10640 GCF_050871405.1 Kineococcus esterisolvens | reverse complement strand
TGATCGCAGCTTGTTCCAGACCGCCTCGATCATCAACGGTGTCAGCTTCTCGAAGTCCCCACGCGGCACGACAACCTCCCCGAATCACCCGATCGAGGAAGTGTTGCGCTGACCCCTTGAGACCGCCTCGAAGAGCGCATGATCGCGAGAACCTAAGCACGTCGCAATTTGCAGACGAGAACCCGCCTCATTTGTCCTAGGACAAATGCTACGGTGGCGTGGTGTCGGTCATCCAGGGGCGAACCGCAGCTGAGGTCGTGGACTCCGTCCGCACTCTGATCCGCCAGGGCGAGCTGGACGTCGGGGCGGTCCTGCCGCCCATCCGGGCCCTGGCCGCCGACCTCGGCGTGAACCGCAACACCGTCGCCACCGCCTACGCCCAGCTCGCCGCCGCCGGGGTCGTCGAGGCGCGCGGGCGCGCGGGAACCACCGTGCTGGGCCTGCCGAGCGTGCAGGGGGAAGGTGCTGCTCCCTCCAGCGCGGCGGTGGTGAACCTGGCCTCGGGCAACCCGGATCCACTCCTGCTGCCGGACTGGTCGAACGCCCTGACCGGCTACCGCCCCGTCCTGTACGGGACCGAGCCGGTCGAGGACCGGCTGCGGTCCTGGGCGGAGTCGACGATGGTGACGACCTGGCCGGAGCCGACGACGTCGACGTCGGCTCCAGCCCCGACATCGGCCCCGGCCCCGGTGACGTCGCCGGTCCCGCCCCGTCCCGACGCCGGTCGAGTGAGCGTGACCAGCGGCGCGGTGGACGCCGTGGAGCGGCTGCTGGCCGCCCACCTGGTCCGCGGGGACGCCGTGGCGGTGGAGGACCCGGGGTTCTTCCTCTCCGTGGGCACCCTCGCCGCCGGGGGCTACCGGCCCCGCAGCGTGGACGTCGACGCCGAGGGCATGGTCGTGGACTCCCTGGCGAGGGCGCTGGCGGCCGGAGCTCGCGCGGTCATCTGCACCTCCCGGGCCCACAACCCCACCGGCGCCAGCCTCACCGCGGCCCGGGCTGCCGCCCTGCGCGACCTGCTCGCCGCTCATCCGGACGTGCTGGTCATCGACGACGACCACTTCTCCCAGATCGCCACCACCGCGCACCACCCGGTGATCCCGGCCACGGCGCGGCGGTGGGCGCTGGTGCGCTCGGTCTCGAAGTTCCTCGGCCCCGACCTGCGCGTAGCGGTCTTGCACGCCGACACCGACACCGTCGAACGGATCCAGCACCGCCTGGGCCGGCCCACCTGGGTCAGCCACCTCCTACAGCACACCACCTCCGCCCTGCTGACCGCTCCCGATCACGAGGCGGTGTGCGCCCGCGCCCGCGACCTCTACGGCCAGCGCCGCGACCACCTCACCGCGGCCCTGGCCGAACAGGGCGTCGAGGTATTCCCCGCCACGGACGGGCTGAACCTCTGGATCCCGCTGCGCACCACCGAAGCCGTCGTGGTCGACGGCCTCGCCCGGCGGGGCTGGGCCGTGCGCGCCGGATCCGCCTTCTCGGCTCGGCCACACCCGGCCCCGGCGCTGCGGGTCACCACCGCCACCTTGACCCCCGAGCACGCCGTGGCCTTCGCCGCCGACCTGCACACCCTGGACACCCTTCCCACCCCGCAGAGGAACCGACCGTGACCCTGTTCACCGGCCTGAGCGCCTTCCCTCTCACGCCCCTGCGCGAGGACCGGCTGGACGAAGCCGCCTTCGCCGCCCTGATCGACCGGCTGGCCGAGGCGGAGGTGGATTCCATCACCGTCCTGGGCTCCACCGGCTCCTACGCCTACCTCTCCGACCAGGAGCGGGCCGCGGCCACCCGCATCGCCATCGAGCACGCCGGTGACGTCCCGGTGTTCGTCGGGGTCGGCGCCCTGCGCACCCGCCACGTCCACGCCCTCATCGAAGACGCCCAGGACGCCGGCGCCGCGGCGGTGCTGCTGGCCCCCCTGACCTACCAGCAGCACACCGACGATGACGTCTACGGCCTCTACCGCGACGTCACGGCCAACCTGGCCGTGCCGCTCGTCGTGTACGACAACCCCGGCACCACCCACTTCACCTTCAGCGACGAGCTGTACGCCCGCATTGCCGAACTGCCTCGCGTGGCCTCCATCAAGATCCCCGCCCTGCCCGCCGACCCGCAGGCCGCCGCCGAACGCGTCGCCGCTCTGCACGCTCTGCTGCCCGGCCACGTCAGCGTCGGCATCTCCGGCGACGCCGCCGCAGCGAGAGGCCTGAACGCCGGCTGCGGGATCTGGTACTCCGTCATCGCCGGAACCCTCCCGCACCCCGCGCTGGACATCACCCGCGCCGCCCGCTCCGGCGACGGCCAGGCAGCCCTGGCCCACTCGGCCCGGCTGCAGCCGCTGTGGGACCTGTTCACCCGCTACGGCAGCCTGCGGGTCACCGCCGCCGTCGCCGAGCACCTCGGCCTGGCGCAGCGGTCCTGCCTGCCCCTGCCCCTGCGAGGCCTGAACGCGGCCGACCGGCTGGAGGTCGCCGACGTGCTCGAACAGCTCGACCTGCACCCCGCACCGTGAACGCACCCGCACCCCGCACCGTCGCAGCCGCCCACGACGGTCCTGCCCCACCGGGCAAAGCCGGTGCGCTGGCTCGTTACGTCGGCGCTGCGACCCTGGCTCGCAGCGCTGACGGGGGCGGGGTCGTCGCCGTGGTCCTGCTGGTCACCGCCACCGGTGGGCCGGGCTGGGTGGCCGGGCTGTTGGGGGCCTGCATCACCTTCCCGCACCTGTTCGGCCCCTTCCTGGCCCGCAGCCTCGACGTGGCCCGCGACGGGCGCACCGTGCTGTCGCTGGCGTGCGTGGCCCACGGCGCCACCCTGGCCGCGGCGGTCCTGCTCCACCCCCACGTCCCCACTGCGCTGACCGCTCTGCTGCTGATCGCCACCGGCCTGACCGGCCCCCTGCTCACCGGGGGAATCAGCTCCCGCCTCCCGGCGATCGCCGGCCCCGGCCAGGTCGCGCAGCGGCGGGCGCAGGGGTGGGACGTGGCGACCTACGGCCTGGGCGGCACCATCGGCCCGAGCATCGTGGCCGTGGTCTCGGGCTGGTCCACCCCCACCGTGGCCGCTCTGGTCCTGGCCGCCGCGACGGTGGTGGCCGCGGTGCTGGTGCGGCTGCTGCCCCACGCGCCCCCACCCGCAGCCGCCGGCGTTGTGCCCCGACCGCTGGCCACCCTCAAGATCATCGCCACGACCGGAGCCCTGCGGCGCACGCTGTACCTGACGATGGTCGTGGCCGCTTCGGTGGCGGTCCTACCTATTGCCGCCGTCGCCAGCACCGACCGGTTCGGGATAGCCCCCTCCACCGCAGGTCTCCTCACCGCCGTCTACGGGGTGGGCAACCTCGCCGGCTCGGTCGCCGTAATGGTTCGACCGTTGCGAGGTGACGCCGACCGGGCCCTGCCCGTCCTGGCCCTCGCCGTCGCGGTCGCCCTGGCCGGCGTCGCTCTGGCCCCTACCGTCTGGGTCGCCGCGACCGCCTACACCCTGGCCGGAGTCCTGAACGCCTTCTTCTTCGCTACGACCCTGGCCGCCCGCAGTGAGTACGCACCCCCGGCAGCGCGGGGGCAGACGTTCGTCTGGGTCGGCGCGTTGAAGATCACTGCCGGCTCGACCGGAACCGCCGCCGCCGGCGCCGTCATCGCCCACGCCGTGCACCTGCCCGCCGCTCTGGGCGCGGTCGTCATCTCCGCAGCGGCCGGCGCCGCCGTTCTGGATCGTCGTCACCAGACGCGGAGCGGTCGGTAGGTGTCCACCGTCGTGGGTTGACCCCGCTGATCCTTCTAGCCCGGCAGATCCGGTTGCCTACCCGCGTTCGATCCCGGAGCTCAGGCCATGGACGGGATCTCTCGCACTGGGCGACGTCACGGTCATCCCGCGTTGCGCGTGATCGCCAGCGGCCGCCGACGAGGCCATGGCGATGGCCGGACGGTCCTACCCACCGCGCCGCACCCACCGGCTCTCGGCGAGGATCGGCGCCGTGACACCTCCCCTTCCCGACGGCTACACCTTGCTGCCGACCGCCCCGAGCGTCGAGGACTACCTGCACCTGCGCGAACGTGCCGGGCTCAGTCCAAAGACCCCCGAACAAGCACGAGCAGCGATCCCCGGCAGCTGGGCCGCCTGCCACGTCCACCACCAGGTCAGCGGGCAGGACGGCGGGCGTGCGGTCGGCATGGGGCGCGTGCTGGGCGATGGTGGCTGGTACTTCCACATCGTCGACATCGCCGTCCTTCCCGAGCACCAGCGCCGCGGCCTGGGCGACGCGGTCCTGAGCGCGCTGGTGGACGAGGTGCACCGGCGCGCACCGGCTGGCGCCTACGTCAACCTGCTCGCCGACCCACCCGGACGCCGCCTCTACGCCCGCCACGGCTTCCAGGACACCGCCCCCGGCTCCATCGGCATGGCCCTGCGCCTGCCCTGAGCAAGGCCGGGTCACACCCCACCGCCACGAGCCCACGTCACCTCACATCACGCTGAGGCGTTGCCTGCGCTCAGGCGTTGCCTGCGGGCCGGGTCGGATACAGAACAGGCGAGCTAGCCGAGGTCGGTGACGACGGGTGTGTCGCCGGGGCGACAGCTGGTCAGCACCTCACGCAGGGAGAGCGGGCACGGTGGAGACCGAGCCGGCTGTCGTCGAGGTGGATCGGCCCTGGCTTCGACGCCCAAAGCCGCTAGGGCATCTCGCTCCGTAGGGCGCCCTGTGCGGGACCCGAAGTCGGACGGGTCTATCGGGATGGTCTCCTTGAGGCGGTGACTCGCCCGGCCGGTGGCGGGCGGACGTCCCGGGAAGACGATCAGCTACCGGTACCGACTCACATCGTTGATGTGGACTGCTCAGCGGTGATCCGCAACAGGCGCGAGGCCGGCTCGGTGGGCGAGGACGGCGGCTTGGACGCGGTTGTGCGCGTCCAGCTTGGTGAGGATGGCGCTGACGTGACCCTTGACCGTCCCCTCGACCAGGTGAAGGCGTCGGGCGATCTGGTGGTTCGACAGCCCGGTGCCCAGCAGGGCCAGAACGTCCAGCTCCCGGCCGCTCAGCAGGTCGATCCTGAGCTGGGCCTGCGCCCTGTCGCCGCGGCTCCCATCTCGGTAGTGGGCGATCACACGCTGGGCGATCCGGGGGGACAGGTAGGCGGCGCCGTCGGCGACGGCGTGCACCCCGGTGATGAGCTCTCGAGGGTCGGACGCCTTGAGCAGGAACCCTGCGGCGCCACTGGTCAACGCCCTTTCGACGTGGGCGTCGTCGCCGAAGGTGGTCAGGACGAGGACTCTCGTCTCCGGCACGAGGATGGTGATCTGCCGGGCCGCCTCCAGGCCATCCAGCACGGGCATCCGGATGTCCAACAGCGCGACACCGGGCCGGTGGCGCCGCGCCAGTTCCACCGCCTCACGGCCGTCGCCCGCCTCGGCGACAACCTCGATGGCCGCGTCCGTCTCGAGGATCGAGCGCACGCCGGCGCGGACCATGGCCTCGTCATCGGCAATGAGCACGCGCACCGGAGCGGCCGCAACGGAATCGTGCGTCATGTTGGTCTCGGCAGCAGGTGGTCCTTGAACACGAGCGAGTCCTCTCGAAAGCAGAGCTGGTACATGTCCTGGCTGACGTCGAGCACGTGCGCGCGGGCCTGGAAGTACCGGCAGATCGCCCCGACAGGCGCCGGCGGCACCGCGAGCACCGGTGGGGGCTCATCCTGGCTGTCCGGAGGCAGGACTTTTCGCACCTCGTCGTACGACTGGCCCACGCGCAGCGCCGCGTAGGCGTTTGGATGCAGGGCCGTCTGCCAGACCGTGACCGCCTGCACCCCCAGCAGCGCAGCCAGGACGACGAAGGCCAGGAGGACAGGCAGCGCTGACGTGCGGGCGAGGCTTCGGCGCCGCTGGCGCCGGAGCTGCTGCACCGCAGGCGACCACCCGGGGTCACTTCCGCGGTGCTGCCCTCCAGAACGCGTCTCGCGCGGGACTTCCGCCCGCACCCAGAACGCCCCTTGGTCCGCCGCCGCACGCAGAGAACCACCGACGAGGCGCAGCCGTTCCTCGAGCGCGCAGAGCCCGCGCCCTCCGCCGACCGGGGCAGGGTGAGCGTGCCGGGAAAGGTCGCTGCGCACGCTTACGGCGACCGGGTCGACGGCCTCGTCGACCTCCACCACCACCTGTTCCCCGGGCGCGTGCTTCGCCGCGTTGGTGAGGGCCTCCTGCACCACCCGGTGCACGACTTGGCGAGCCGTGAGCGACAACCCGCCACCGCTGCCAGAGCGGCGGCGCAGGTCGACGTCGACCCCCGCGGCCCGCGCCCGCCGCACCAGCGCCTCGACGTCGTCGTCCTGCGGCAGCGGATCCGGGGGACCGACCTCCTCACGCAGCACGCCGATGATCTCGTGCAGCCGCTCGGTGGCGGCCACGGCACTGGTCCGCACCGCCGCTGCGGAAGAGCGCTGGCGCTCCGTCGCTGAAGGGTCCAGCTCCAGGGCCCCGCTGCGCAGCGCCATCAGCGCCAGCTCGTGGCCCAGGGAGTCGTGCATGTCGGCGGCGATCCTGGCCCGCTCTTGCGATCGTGCCTGCTCGGCAAGCACGGTCCGCTCTCTGCGGGCGTGCTCGAGCCGCAGCCTGCGGCTGCGTCCGAGCCACCACGGGAGCACCACCTCCAACCCGGTGGCGATCAGCACGCCCAGCACTGGAGTCCACGCCGCGACCCCCCGCTGCGCCACGGCGGCGACCAGCCCGACCACCGCCGCGACGGCGAACGCGAGCAGAGCCGTCCGGAGGGACGCCAGGTGCCGACCGGCCAGGGCCGAGACGACGACCACTGGCGGAACCAGGAGCCACGCCCAGGCAGCGCTGGTGGCCGTGGCGGCGGCGACCACGGCGACGATCAGGCCCAGCGCCCACGGCGCATCGGGCCAGCGGCTCCCCATGCACCGATCGTAGGAAGCCTCGAGCCCGTTCCGGTGCGTTGGCGGACATCCCTGACTTTCGTCAGGGGTGCCGCCTGCCCGACGACAGGTCCGCAGACAACATCCCGACGGTCACGCTCCTCGCCATGACGTCGACCCGACCCCGTGCCGCGCTCCGAGGCCGGTTCGCCCTGGCCGCCGCGGCGGTGCTGGTGCTCATCGCTGCTGCGGTCCTGCCAGGAGCCGTGGCCCGCAGCACCGCGCCCTCCCGCGGAGCTGGACCCGTGTCCTTCACGCTCCCTGCACCGACAGGACCCGTGCAGGTCGGGACGCTCGAGCTGCACCTGGTCGACGACGACCGTGGCGACCCTCACGCCCCCGAGGGCGGCCCCCGCGAGCTGGTGGTGAGCCTCTGGTACCCGGCGCGCCACCGCGACGGCGCACCGCTCGCTCCGCACCTGCCCCGCCGGATCGCCTCCTTCTACGACCAGAGCACGGGTGACCTGGGCATCGACGCCGGCGATGCGGACTTCCGCGGGGCGACGTCCCACGCCCAGACCCGTGCGCCCGTCGACACCGGCAGCGGCCGACGTCCCGTCGTCTTGTACTCCTCCGGCGGTGGCCTGTCCCGCGCGCTCGGCACGAGCCTGGTCGAGGACCTGGCCAGCCACGGCTACGTGGTGGTCACCGTGGACAGCACCTACGAGGCGCCGGTGGAGTTCCCAGACGGCTTGGTGCTCCCCGTCGCCGAGCTGGACGCCGCCGAGGCCCTCGCCGCGCGGGTACTCGACCTGCGCTTCGTCCTCAACACCCTCGAAGCGGTGGTGGGGGGAGCCGAGCCGGACGCCGGAGGGCGGGAGCTGCCCGACAGGCTGGCCTCCGTGCTCGACCTCGACCACGTCGGGGCGCTGGGCCACTCCCTCGGCGGGTTTGCCGTCGCCGAGGCCATGCGCGCCGACCCGCGCATCGATGCCGGCGTCAACCTCGACGGCAGTATGCCGACCGCCCTCCGCAGCCAGCGGGAGTCTCAGATCGGACGCCCGTTCCTGCTGGTGGGGGCCGGCACCGACGAAGGCACCGGCAATCCGCACCACCACCTGGCTTCTCCAGACTGGGCTGCCTTCTGGGCCGACCTGACCGGGTGGAGGCGCGACTTGCACCTGCCCGGCGCCGAGCACCTCAGCTTCACCGATCTGCAGACCGTGCTGCCCCAGCTCGACGCCGCGCTCGACCTGGACGAGGCCGCGGTCACCGCGGCCATCGGCTCGGTGGATCCCGCGCAGAGCCTGTCCGTGCAGCGCACCTGGCTGGCCGCCTTCTTCGACCAGCACCTGCGCGCCCTGCCCCGCCCTGTCCTCGACGCCGCGCCCGACGACCTCCCTGCGGAGCTGATCTCGTGATCACCCTCACCGGCCTCACCAAGCGCTACGGCACCACCACCGCCGTCGAGGACCTCACCGTCGAAGTCCGTCCTGGCCAGGTGACCGGCTTCCTCGGCCCCAACGGCGCCGGCAAGTCCACGACGATGCGGATGATCGTCGGCCTGGACCATCCAAGCGCGGGGCAGGCGCTGGTCCTTGGCCGGCCCTACGCGTCGCTGTCCTCCCCGCTGCGCCACGTCGGCGCGCTGCTGGACGACGCCAGCAGCCCCTCCGGGCGCACCGCCACCGCCCACCTGCTGGCGACCGCCCGCAGCAACCGCATCCCCGCCCGGCGGGTCAGCGAGGTCCTCGACGTGGTCGGTCTGGGCGACGTCGCCGGACGCCGGGTCACGAGCTTCTCCCTCGGCATGCGCCAGCGCCTGGGGATCGCCACCGCCCTGCTCGGGGACCCTGCGGTGCTGCTCTTCGACGAGCCGGTCAACGGCCTGGATCCCGACGGCGTCCGCTGGATCCGCGACCTCATGCGTTCCATGTCCGCCGAGGGCCGCACCGTCCTGGTCTCCAGCCATCTGATGAGCGAGATGCAGCAGACCGCCGACCACCTGGTCGTGCTCGGCCGCGGACGCCTGCTCGCCGACGCGCCCCTGCAGGAGGTGATCGGCGCCGCGACCTCTGGTGCCGTGCGCGTTCGCTCCCCACGCGCAGACGTCCTGGCCGACGGGCTCACTGTGGCTGGGTTCACGGTCGACCGCACGCCCGGCGGCCTGCTGGTCTCCGGTGCCAGCTCCGAGGAGATCGGTGACCTGGCCCACCGCCTGGACGCGCCCGTGCACGAGCTGAGCCGAGCCTCGGCATCCCTGGAACAGGCCTACCTGCAACTGACCGGCGGCGAGGTCGAGTACGCCGCGCGGTCCGTGGACCCGGCAGGAGAGGGAGCGTGAGCACCACGACGAGCCTCACGACCGCCGCGCAGAGCGTGGTGGCTGCCACCTCGGCGGAGTGGGTCAAGCTGCGCAGCACCCGGTTCCCCTGGCTGGCGCTGGGCGCCTCACTGCTGCTGATGGCCGGTGCCTGCGCCGTGATCGGGCTGTCCGTGGCCGCCAGTGCCGCCAACGGCTACGACCTCATCGCCTCCGCTCCGCAGACCGCAGCCGACGCCGCCACCTTCGCCCAGCTGCCCCTGATCATCGTGGCGATCCTCGTCATCACCGGGGAGTACGGCAGCGGCGCCATCCGGCTGACCCTGCGCGCCACGCCCCTGCGCGGGCAGGTCCTGCTGGCCAAGTCCCTGCTCGCAGCAGCTGTGGCCTTCCTGGCCGGAGCCGCGCTGGCCGTGGTGGGCATGGTCGTCGCCGTCCTGGCCCTCGGCGATGCTGCCTCGACCACCGGCATGGACGAATACGTGCGCACTGCGGCAGGCGCCGGCGGCTACCTCGCCGTGGTCGCCGTGATCGCCGTCGGGATCGGCACGGTCCTGCGCAGCACCCTCGTCACGATCCTCGTGCTCTCTCTGGTCCTCCTAGCCGCGCCGACGCTGACGGAGCTCGGCTCCGCGAACTGGCTCGACGCCGTGCGGGATTACCTTCCCAGCACCGCCGGCGAGGTCCTCACGTCCCCCTCGGGCGGGGGCTATGGCGTGAGGGTCGCCGCTGCCGTGCTGGCGTTGTGGGCCACGGTGAGCCAACTGGTCGGCTACGCGGCCCTGTGGCTCCGGGATGCCTGAGGACACGCATGTGCGCATCGCGGGCTACCCCGGGTGAGCTGGCCGTCAGCACTGCACAGCCGCCATATTCGAACGGTCTCGCCCGATTCCCACATAAAGATCGTCAGTGGGACGTTCGAGGCCGCCCGATGTACTGCACATCCCGCCGTCCGCGCAGCCGGCGACTTCACGGTCATCCCGCGATCCGGGTGATGCGTCGACGACACCGCCCGTGACGCAGACCTCCAGCTCACAGCCCTACGGCGCTGTCATGTCGCAGGACATCGGTGACAGTTCCGCATCAGGACATCGGTGACGCTTCCAGCCGTCTTGGTGGTGACACTTTCTGGCCTCCGGCCCGGTGCACTCCTCCGGTCACCGCGCAGCGCGTGGACCTCACCTCTGCAGCAGGCGACGCCACAGGATGAGTGCCCGGCCGGCAGACGGGCGCAGTCAGGGCGAGCAGCACCACTGGAGCCGTCAGCGGCTCACCCGGGCTGCCCCGACTTCACGGTCACGGACGTCACGGTCATGCTCCCTTCTGTGTCAAGGGCGGGGTCTAACGGGGCTCTTGCGGCTTCGTCGGCGCGTGGCGACGATGGACGTGGCGGGTCCGGGAAGTGACTTCTCCGAAGAGCCGGCGCCGGGGTCCGAGCCGGT
>NZ_JBJLRI010000100.1:0-11297 GCF_050871405.1 Kineococcus esterisolvens | reverse complement strand
GCGCGACCGCGGCCAGGCCCGCGGTCGCCAGCCCGGAGAGCACCGCACGCACCGAGTTCGCGGAGGTCCACTCGCGCAGGTAGTCCCCCCACACGGCGGCCGAGGCCGCGGCGGTGGGGTCCAGCGCCGCCAGCGCGTCGTTGCGCGGCACGTTGAGCACCACCGTGATCGCGAAACCTGCGAGGTAGGCGCCCGCGGCGCCCGCGGCGCCCCTGGTCGCCACGGACCGCCGGCGCCGCGCCGCGCGCACCAGCAGCGCGCACGAGAGCGCGGCGGCGCCGAAGAAGCAGAGCATGAACGGGGGCTGGACGGCCTGCCGGTTGAACGCCTGCATGGCGCGGATGCCCTCCTCGGCGGGCAGCGCGGCCAGCCGGGGCATCACGGTGAGCGAGAAGTGGGTGTAGACGCCGGCGGTGACGGCCGCACCGGCACCGGCGAGCCCGCACAGCACGCGCGTGGCGGTCGAGGTGCCGGTGGAGCCACCGGTGCGTGCGGAGGGCGCGAGCAGGGACGTGGACGAGGGGTGCATGGTCTGCGCTCCAGGGTGGGAGGTCGAGGTCGAGGGGGAGGGCGCCGGGCCCGCCTCCCATCCCAGCCACCGCCCCGCGTGCGGCGCCATGCGCCCGCGGCGCGCCCGCATGTCCCGGCGGGGCACGCGCAGCGACGCGTGCTCTACCGTCTGTGGCGTGGACTCGTTCGCCGGGTACTTCGACGGCCCGCGCGCCCGCAACGCCTTCATGCTGCGGGTGGTCATGGAACCGCCGTGGTCGATCCGGGTGAGCGACGAGGCGCCCCTGACGGCCGTGGCGCTGCTGTCCGGGTCCGCGTGGGTGCTCGCCGAGTCCGGGGCGGTGCCCATGTCCGCCGGTGACGTGCTGCTGGCCCGCGACACCGAGCCGTACGTGATGGCCAGCACCCCCGACTCGCCGCCGAGCATCGTCATCGGCGCCGACCAGACGTGCTCGGGCACCGACGGGCGGGACCTGTCGCCGGGCTGGCAGTCGGGGGTGCGCACCTGGGGCAACGACCCGCTCGGCCGTGACGCGATGGTGGTCGGCACGTTCCGCAGCCGCGGGGAGGTGGGTCGCATCCTCATGGACGCCCTGCCCCCCAGCGTCGTGGTGCCCGACCCGGACCCGGCGGTCCTGTCGGTGCTGGCGCGCGAGATCGACCGGGACGCCGCCGGCCAGTCCGGCGTCCTGGACCGCCTGCTGGACCTGCTGCTCATCGCCGCCATCCGGCAGTGGTCGGCGACGGGCCCGGACGCCGGGGGCACCCCCTCCTCGCCGGACCCCGTGGTGCGCAGCACCGTGCAGCTCATCCACTCCGAGCCCGGCAACGCGTGGACGGTGGACGCGCTGGCCCGCCGGGTGGGGGTTTCCCGCTCGTCCCTGACGCGCCGGTTCACCCAGCGCGTCGGGACGTCCCCGATGGCGTACCTGACGAACTGGCGCCTGGCACTGGGGGCCGACCTGCTCGAGGACCCGGAACTGACGCTGGCGGCCATCTCGCGCAGGGTCGGGTACAGCTCGCCGTTCAGCTTCAGCGCCGCGTTCAAGAAGCGCTACGGGGTCAGCCCGCAGAACTACCGGTCGCGCTGACCGCCCGGGAACCTCGACCCCCACGGTCGCGGGAGCCTCCCCGGTTTTCCGGTGCCCCGTTCTCCCCGCCTCCTCCGCTCCGCTGCCGCGCAGCGGCTTGCGGTGCGCTTGCACCGGTTCCGGCGGGAAGTGGGCACGCCCCTCCCGGGACCGGCGAACGGCCGGGTGGGCGTCCCGACTCCCCACCGGGGAGAACCATGACCACCCTCGCGAGCCCGGCGGCCTCCGCCGGCCTGCTGGCGGTCAGGGCCGCCGCGGTGCGGGCCGTGGAACGGTTCGGGACCGGATCCCCCGGCGTGCGCGCCCCGGCCGGTTCCGTCCCGCTGCACGAGGAGCTGGAGCGGCCCGTGGCCCGGTACGCCGGGCGCGAGGCGGCCGTGGTGTTCAGCTCCGGCGACGCCGCGAACACCGGCGTGGTGGGCGCGGTGTGCGGGCCGGGCGACGCCGTGTTCGTCGACGAGCTCGACCACGCCAGCATCGTCGACGGCTGCAAGCTCTCCGGCGCCGACGTCGTGCGTTTCCGCCGCAACGATCCCGGCCACCTCGAGGAGCGGCGGCTCGCCACCCGCTGCACCGGCGTGCGGCTCGTCGTCGTCGACAGCGTCTACTCGATGGACGGGGACGTGGCCCCCCCTCGCCGAACTGCGCGAGGTCTGCGACCGCCACGGCGCGCTGCTCACGGTCGACGAGGCCCACGCTCTCGGCACCATCGGCGCCACCGGCGGCGGCACCGAGGAGCACTCCGGCGCCCTCGCCGGTCCGGTGGACCCCCGCCACGGCGGGCTGGGGCTCACCGTCTCGCAGGTGTGCGAGTGGATGGAACTCCTCGGCGAGAGCAACCCCGACGCAGGGCTCAGCTCCTCCGCGGCGACCAGCCTGGCCAGCACCAGCCCCCCTGCAGCGCTTCGGTTCCGGGGAGCTGCGCGAGCGGTACCTGCCGGGCCTGTGCGACGGGTCCCT
Organism: Kineococcus esterisolvens; assembly: GCF_050871405.1. NCBI lineage: Bacteria > Bacillati > Actinomycetota > Actinomycetes > Kineosporiales > Kineosporiaceae > Kineococcus > Kineococcus esterisolvens. The sequence goes on along the minus strand of NZ_JBJLRI010000100.1, from coordinate 8,736 downwards.
CGTCGGGGCCCACGCCATCACGGAGGAGGCCAGCGGGTCCGACGCCCTCGCCATGGGGACCCGCGCCGTCCGCGACGGCGACGAGTGGGTGCTCGACGGCGCCAAGTCGTTCGTGACGAACGGCAGCGGCGCCGACCTGGTGGTCGTGTACGCCCGCACGTCGACCGAGCGCACCCCCTTCTCCACCACCGCGTTCCTCGTCCCCACCCGCGCACCCGGTTTCCACGTCCGCCGGCGCGTCGAGACGATGGGCCTGAACTCCTCCCCCGTCGCCGAGCTCGCCCTGGACGGGGTCCGGGTCCCCGCCCCCCACGTCCTCGGCCGCGTCGGGGCGGGGTTCCTCGTGCTCGAGCACGTCGTGGAGCGCGAGGTGCTGTACGCGTTCTCCGTGAACGTGGGCGAGATGCGCCGCAGGTTGCGCCGGTGCGTCGAGCACGCCCGCAACCGCGTCCAGCACGGCAGTCCGATCGGTTCCTACCAGGCGGTCCAGCACCAGCTGGTGGACATGCGGATCGGCGCGGGGAGCGCGAACGGGTGGCTGCGCGACGCCGTCACGGGGACCGTGGACTCCGGCACCAACGAGATCCAGTACAACCGCATCGCCGCGCTCATGGGGCTGCCGTGAGCGCCGCCGGACCGGCTCCGGGCGGGTGGGAGCTGAAGGTGTGCGGGGCGGTGAGCCCCCGTGAGCTGGACGCGCTGGCGGAGGCCGGCGTGACCCTCGCCGGCGTGGGGGGGTTCCCGGCTCCCCGCGCGACCTGGACGCCCAGCGGGTGGCGGCGCTCGCCGCGCACGCCCGGGACACCGGCGGGCCGGGGCTGTGCCTGGTGACGTTCTGCCCCGACCCCGACGCCGTCGCCGGCGTGGTGCGCAGCAGCGGCGTGCGGGACGTGCAGCTGCACGCCTTCCAGCTGCCCGCGGTGGTGCGCAGGCTGCGGCACCCGCTGCCCGCGGGGACGCGGCTGTGGAAGGCCGCGCACGTCGACGCGGGCCGCTGGCTGGAGGAGCCGTCCCTGGGCGCCTACGCGCGCGCCGGCGCCGACGGGTTCGTGCTCGACGCCGTCTCCGGCGGACGGGTCGGCAGCACCGGCACCGCGCTGGAACCGGCCGTGGTGCGCGGGTTCGCCGCGCTCGCGCCGCGGCCGTTCCTGCTCGCCGGCGGCCTGGACGCCCACCCCAGCGCGCAGCAGCTGGCGCTGCGCGAGCTGCCCGGCCTCGCCGGGATCGACCTGGACGGCACGGCCCGCGACGCCGGCGGGCCGATCTGCGCCCGCCGGGTGCGGGCGGTCGCCCGGGCCTGGCCGGGGACCGCCGCCACCACGCCGGCCGCGCGCCCCTGGAGGTGGTGGCGGACTACCTGCGCGCCGGCGCTCCCTGCCTGTCCGTGGTCACCGGCCGCTGGTTCGGCGAGGACCGCGACCTGCTGCGCGACGTGGTGCGGGTGAGCCCCGTGCCCGTGCTGCAGAAGGACTTCTTCACGCGCCGCTCGCAAGTGCGCCGCGCCCGCTCCGACGGTGCCTCGGCGGTCCTGCTCACCGCCCAGCTGCTGCCCGACGAGGGGTTGCGCGTGCTGGTGGAGGCGGCGCTGGAGGAGGGGGTGACTCCGTTCGTGGAGGTCGCGTCCGCGGAGGAGGCCGCCGCGGTCCCGCACGCCGACCGGTGCGTGGTCGCGGTGAACAACAAGGACATCCGCCGGCGCGAACGGGACGCGGCGGACCTCGACCGCAGCGTCCGGCTGCTGCCGGACCTGCTGCGGGCGGGGACGCGGTGCCCGGTCAGCGCCAGCGGCATCACCGATCCGACGGCCGCGGCGCGGCTGCTGGACCACGGGTTCCGCGGCCTGCTGGTGGGCACCGCGGTGGTGGCCGGCGAGCGCCTCGACGCCTGGGCCGACGCCGTGCGCCGGGAACCGGTGGGGGTGCTGCCGTGAGCGGCCGGGTGGTCCTGGCCCTGCCGGCGGCGGGCACCTCCGCGGGCGTCTTCCGGGCCTGGGAGCAGCACCTGGCCGCCGGGACGGAACTGCGGGTGCTGCAACCTCGGCACCTGGCGCACCGGCACGCGGACGCCTCCCCGGGGACGGCGCCGAGCCTGCGGGGAGCCGCGGAGCTCGTCGCCGCGGAACTGCGCCGCAGCATGCTCCGCGACGACCGCGAGCACGTCCTGGTGGGGCACAGCCTGGGCGGCGTGGTCGCGCACGAGGCCGCGCACCTGCTGCAGCGCCGCGGCGAGCGGCTGCCGGGTGCGGTGGCCCTGCTGGGCACGCGACCGCCGCACTCCAGCGGCGCGGACGCGTTCGCGCCGCTGCTGGAGCAGGACGACGAGGGTTTCCTCCGGGGCGTCGAGCGGCTGGGGCGATGAGCGCGGCGCTGAGGGGCAGCCGGTTCCGCGGGGCGTTCGCGCCCGCGCTGCGCACCGACCTCGGGTTGCTGTGCGAGCACCGCCCGGCGCCGACGCTGCTGGTGGCCGATCCGCTGCGGACCGCGCCGGGAAGGCCGCCTGCACGTGGCGGCGACCGGCTGAGCGGCCCTCGACGCCGGAGGGACCGCTCGCCGCGCCGTGCCGCGCCGGCGGCGGGACGATGGGACCGGGCGGTCGGGCGGCACGGTGCCGTCCCCGCCGGGGAGGAGGCCGTGATGAGGCGGTCGGCAGCACTGGCGTCGCTCGTCCTGGGTCCTGCGCTGGTGGGCCTGGCGCCGCCGGCGACGGCCGTGGCGAGCTGCGGGTACGCCTGGGGTTCGCTGCCGGAGAGCGCGCCGTCGGTGCGTCGCGCGGAGGTGGTGGACGTGCGGGCGGGTTCGCACCCGTGCTTCGACCGGCTGGTCGTGGACTTGCGCGGCAGCGGGGACGGGTACTTCGTGCGCTACGTCGACGCGGTGGACCAGGACGGGTCCGGCAGGCCCGTGCCGGTGGCCGGGGGTGCGCGCCTGGAGGTGGTCGTCGTGGAACCCCTCGCCGTGCCCGGGGCGCTGCACCTGGCCGACGGCGACCTGCCGGACGTGAGCGGCCACCGCACCTTCCGGGACCTCGTGTGGGCGAGCTCGTTCGAGGGGCGGACGACGTTCGGGCTGGGCGTGCGGGCCCGCCTGCCGTTCCGGGTGTTCACCCTCGACGGGCCGGCGGGGGGTTCGCGGGTCGTCGTGGACGTCGCGCACCGCTGGTGAGTCGGCCGCGCCCGCGCCGCGTCAGCTCGACGCGACCGGGCCGGGTGCGGTCGGGACCGCGCTGCGGGGCCCGGGCACGTGGGCGTGCAGGTGGTGCAGGCCGCCGGACCACGGCAGCGCGATCTCCTCGGCCGCGACGGGACGGCTGATGAGGTGGCCCTGGACGAAGGTGGGCCGCCCGCGCGCCATCTCCTGCAGCGCCTCCAGCTGCGGCCGGGTCTCGACGCCCTCGGCGGTGACGGCGATGCCGGTGCTGTGGGCCAGTTCCAGCAGCATCACGACCACCGCGGCGTCACGCTCGTCGTCGAGCAGGCCCGCGATGAACCGCCGGTCGATCTTCACGCCGTCCAGGGTGAGGCCGGTCAGGTGGTGCAGGCTCGACGCACCGGCGCCAAGGTCGTCCAGGGTCAGGCGCACTCCCGCGGCACGCAGGGTGCCCAGGGCGCCGCGGACGACGTCCAGCTGGGTGGTGGTGGCGGCCTCGGGCAGCTCCACGCGCAGCACCGCGGGATCCAGCCCGGCCCGCGACAGCGCGTCCAGGACGGCGGGGGCCAGGCGCGGGTGCAGCAGACCCTGCACGGACACGTTCACGTTGACGGCCCGCGGCGCCGCCCGGCCCAGGTTCCGCTGCCAGCGGCTGAACTGCGCGAGCGCCACCTCCAGCACGTGCAGGTCGAGGTTCGCGGCGAACCCGGCGTCGGCGACCGCCCCCAGGAAGGCGCCGGGGGCCAGCAGCCCGCGCCGGGGGTGCTGCCAGCGCACGAGCGCCTCGACGCTGGCCAGCCTGCCCGTGCCCACCTCGACGATGGGCTGGTAGTGCACCAGGAACTCGCCCTCGTCGACGGCCCGCTGCAGTTCGCGCCGGTCCGGGGCGAACTGCTCCCGCGGGGCGGTGGAGCCGACGTCGGTGACGAGCTCCACGCGCCCTCCACCGGCCGCCTTGGCGCGGTACATCGCCAGGTCGGCCTCGCGCAGCAACGTCTCGCCGTCGGCCAGGACGCTGCCGGCCACGGCCACGCCGACGCTGGCTCGCCCGGGAAGGACGATCGAGCTCAGCGAGATGGTGCCGCTGAGGCAGGCGCGGACCCGCTCCCCCAGCTGCCGCGCGGCGGGGCCCACCGGCACACCCGCCGGCAGCTGGACGACGGCGGCGAACTCGTCCCCGCCCAGCCGGGCGACCAGGTCGCCGGGGTGGAAGCAGCCCCGCAGGCGGTCCGCCACCACCTGCAGCACCAGGTCACCGACGCCGTGGCCGTGGCCGTCGTTGAAGGCCTTGAAACCGTCCATGTCGACGTAGACGAGCGCCAGGCGGCGCCGTACGTCCGGAGCGGTGCAGCACTGCTGCAGCCGCTGCAGGAAGTGGTCCCTGTTGGCCAGTCCGGTCAGCGCATCGGTGAGCGCCTTGGTCGCCAGCTCCCCCGACAGCGCGCGGAAGACGTCGGTGACGCTGACCTGGCGCAGCGGCGCACCGGGGTCGGCGACGAGCACTTCGCTGAAGCGCTGGGACGACCCCCGGTCCAGCACCTGCCGCGCCACCTCGGCGACGCCGGTGGCGGCGTGCACGACCAGCGGGGACCAGTCGGTCAGCGCCAAGACCGGCCTGCGCGTGTTCAGGAGCTTGCCGTACCCCAGCCGCCCGGACATCAGGTGCTGGAAGGGGACCCTGGACACCAGCCCCAGCGACCGGCCCGGCCCGTCGCCGTGGACGGCCAGGCACCCGAGGTGCTCATCGGCCCGGAAGAGCTCGTCGACGTCCTGGCAGCTGGTGGTGGAGTCGATCACCGTGACCGGTGAGGCCAAGGCCGCCAGCGTGGACGTCTCGGCACCGCCGATCAGCAGATCACTCATCCAGAGGCTCACCCAGTCCGTATCGGGTCCACCGGACTCGGCTTGATGTCCGCACGGCGTCGTTCACCTGAACAGTTCCCGCCGGTGGCGCACCCGTCGCCGGGCCCGACGGACCGCCCCCGGCCGCTCAGTCCTCGTCGAGCTCGGGCGTGCTCCCCGGTTCCCGCGGGGGGACGGGTTCCCCCTCCCCCGCGGGTTCCGCGGTGAACTCCCGCAGCGCCCGGAACGTCGGCGCCAGGGCGTCGGTGAGCGAGGCGAACACGGGCCGCAGCCGGGCGTGGACGGCCGCGTCGGCGGCGTCGGGTTCCAGGACGTCACCGATGCGGACCTCCCGGCGGGCGGCCTCGACCATGTCGAGGGCGCCCAGGGCGTGGTGCCCGACGAGGGCGGCGCCGAAGCTGGAACCCTCCTGCCCGCCGGCGGCGAACGACAGCGGGCGGCCGAGGACGTCGGCGAGCAGCTGCCGCCACACGGCGCTGCGGGCGAAACCGCCGGTGGCGCGGATCTCGGTGATCTCCGAGCCGGCGTGCTCGACGGAGTCGGCCACGAGGGCGAGCTGCTGGCACACGCCCTCCAGCGCCGCGCGCACGAAGTGCGCCCGCCCGTGCCGGCGCTGCAGGCCGACCAGGACGCCGCTGGTCAGCGCGCTCCACTGCGGTGCCCGCTCGCTGAGCAGGTGCGGCAGCATGAGCAGCCCCTCCGAGCCGGCGGGCACCCCCGCGGCCAGGTCGATGAGGGACTCCTCGGGCGCCTCGCCCAGCTCCCCCGCCACGAACGACAGGTCGGGGGTGAGGGTCTCGGCGAGCCAGCGCAGCACGACGCCGCCGTTGGTGGTGGCGCCGCCGACCACCCACAGGTCGTCGGTCAGGGAGTAGCAGAACGTGCGGCCCGCCTCGTCCACGCGCGGGCTGCGGGCGGCCACGCGCAGCGCCCCCGAGGTGCCGATGGACAGCGCCGCGGTGCCGGGCACGACGGCGCCGACGCCGAGGTTCGCCAGCGGCCCGTCGGCGCCGCCGGCGAACACGGGGGTGCTCCGCGGCAGGCCCAGCTCCTCGGCGGCGGTCGCGGTGAGGGTGCCCGCCAGCGCCGTCACCGCCACCACGGGTGGCAGCTGCACGGGGCTGACGCCGGCGACGCGCAGGGCGTCGGCGGACCAGTCGCCGGTGGCCAGGTCCATCAGCCCGGTGGCGGAGGCGGTGGAGCGGTCGGTCACCCACTGCCCCGTCCAGCGGCGCACCAGCAGGTCCTTGACCTGCACCCAGAGGCGGGCTGCGGCGAACAGCTCCGGTTCGTGCCGCTGCAGGTGCACGAGCTTCACCAGCGGGGACATGGGGTGCACGGGCGTGCCGGTGGCGCGGTGCAGGGCGCGCCCGAGGTCGGTGGGCCGCAGCTCCTCGGCCTCCTCGGTGGCACGGGTGTCGGCCCAGGTGATGACCTGCGTCAGCAGCTCGTCGCGGGCGCCCAGGCCGACCAGGGAGTGCATCGCGGAGCTGAAGGAGATCCCGGCGACGGTGCAGCCGGCGGCGCTCGCGCGGGCGGCTGCGTCGCGGGTGGCGCGCACCGCCGCGCGCAGCACGTCCTCGGCGCCGAGCTCCACGTGCCCGGGGGCGGGTTCGCGCAGGGAGTAGCCGGCGCCGGCGGAGGCGCGCTCGCGGCCGGCGGCGTCGAAGGCGACGACCTTCGTGGACGTGGTGCCCAGGTCGACCCCCAGGACGACGGGAGTGCTGGTCTGGCTCATCGGTCCTCCGGACGGCGGTCCCCGGCCGCCGCGGCGGGAGCCGGGCGGCACCACGCGCACGGGCACGGCGGGCACCATGATGCCCCCCGGCCCGGCACCCGCGAGGGGGCCCCGCGGTGGGCCCGTCAGACGCGGAAGGCGCCCACCGCGTCGCGCAGCCGCGACGACGTCTCCCGCAGCGCCTCCACCGACGCGCGCACCTGCTCCAGGCTGGCCCGGTCGACGGCGCTGGCGGACGCGACGTCGGTGAGGACCCCGGCGATCTCCTGCGTGCCGCCGGCCGCGCCGGCCACCGTGCGCGCCAGCTCACCGGTGGTGGCGGTCTGCTCCTCCACGGCGGCGGAGATCGTCGCCTGGTGGTCGTCGATGCGGGCGATGACCTCGGCGATGCGGCCGATGGTGGTGGCGGCCTCGGAGCTGCCGCGCTCGATGGCGGCGACCTTGCGGGTGATGTCCTCGGTGGCGCCGGCGGTCTGCTGCGCCAGCTCCTTGACCTCCCCGGCGACCACCGCGAAGCCCTTGCCCATCTCCCCGGCCCGCGCGGCCTCGATGGTGGCGTTCAGCGCCAGCAGGTTCGTCTGCTCGGCGATCGCGGTGATGGTGTCGACGACGCTGGCGATGGCGCGGGTGGCCTCGCCCAGCTCGCCGACGGTGACGCGGGTGGCCTCGGCGGCCTCGACGGCTTCGCGGGCCACCGACGCCGACTGCGCCATGCCGGTGGAGATCTCGTTGATGGCGGCGCCCAGCTCCTCCGCGCCGGCGGCGATGGTGGACACGTCGGAGGAGACGGCGTCGGCCGAGCGCGCGGCCCGCTCGGTGTCGCCGGCGGTGCGCTCGTTGGCGGCCGACAGCTCCTGCGCGCGCCCGGCGAGCTCGTCGGCCATCACGGCGACCTCGCGGGCGCTGCCGGCGACGTCCCCGACGGTGCGGCGGGTGGCGGACACGGCCGCCTCCAGCGCCTGGGCCATCTCGCGGAACTCGTCGCGGCCGTCCACGAGGGGGGTGACGGTCAGGTCGCCGTCGGCGACGCGGCGCAGGTCGGCGACGGTCCGGCGCAGCGGGCCGACGAGGCTCCGCGTCAGCGCGGCCAGCAGCAGCACGACGAGCACGACGGCCACGGCGAGGGTGGACAGCACCAGGGTGCGGCTGCGGTCGGCGGCGCGGTCGGCGTCCGCAGCCGCCGCGGAGGCCCGGGCGTCGACCACCTCGGCCAGCTGCGCGGTGACGGTCAGCATCTCGCCGTAGGCGGCGTAGCCGGCGCCGAGGATCTCCGCCTCGGCGGCCGTGACGTCCCCCGCCTCGTAGAGGGCGACGGCGCGGTCGTCGGAGGCGAAGTAGTCGTCCCACAGGGAGGCGACCCGGTCGGTGAGCTCACGCTCGGCGTCGGTCATGAGGGAGGTCGGCGCGGCGGCGAGGGCCTCCTGCAGACCCGCCTTGCTCGCCAGGAACCCGGCGCGGTTGCCGGAGGTGGGGTCGATGGCCTCGGGCAGGCCCAGGCGGCGGGCGTCCCAGGCGTAGGCGACCTGCCAGCCGCTGACGTCGGCGTCCCAGAAGCGCTGCTCCTCGATGAAGCGGACCAGCTCGGTGACGTCGCGCTGCTGCTTGACGGAGCGGGACTGCTCGGCGATGCCCGCCAGGGCGGCGGCACCGGTGGCGAGCAGCAGCGCCAGCACGAGGCCGAACGCCAGGGCGAGGCGCGTACCGACGCGCACGCGGCGCAGCTGGGACGACAGCATGGGGGTCCTTCCGTGACCGGCCCGGGCGGGCCCTCGTCCCCCTCCATCGACACGTGCGCGGGGTTCCTGAAGCGGCCCGGCAGCGCTGCGGCGGGCGGTGTCGGGGCCGGCGGGCAGGATGGCGGCGTGGACCTGGAGGGCGCCCTGCACCGCGGCGGGGGGGGGGCCGGCGCCCCCCCGGGGGGGGTGGGGGTGGCGGGGGGGGGGGGGGGTGTGGCCGCGGCGGGCGCGGCGCTGCCCCAGCAGGGCGCCC